>NZ_JBEPEL010000115.1:0-19357 GCF_040300825.1 Streptomyces sp. NPDC000229 | reverse complement strand
CCCCCGCGGCCTCTGCGTCATCCGGCCCTTCGGAGTCGAAGTGCTCCTCGTCGGGCGGAAGCGGGCGGTGGTGGGGCGGGGCCCTTCCGGGCTCACCTCCTCGGGGCCGGCGGCCTGGGCCCGCGTGTCCGGATGCCGGGTGGGGGCCGTGGTCAGCGGAGTGCCGCCGTTTCGGGCTCCGCCAGGCGGCGCGCCGTCCGGTCGGCCGTGCCCCGGGCCCACCGGCCGCTGGTCGCCGCGCCCACCAGGAGGACGCTCAGGCCGCAGCCGGCGATGACCCACCAGGCGGGGCGGCTCGCGGCGACGAAGCCGTCCGTGTGGGAGGCGGGCGAGACGCCGGCGGCCAGGACGGCGCCGATGACCGCGACGCCCAGCGTCTGGCCGATCTGCCGGCTGGTCGAGGCGACGGCGGCGGCGACGCCCGCCTGGGCGCGGGGCATGCCGGAGACGGCCGTGTTGGTGATGGGGGCGTTCACCATGCCGAAGCCGAGGCCGAAGAGCACGTACCCGGTGAAGAGGAGCGGCGTGGACGTCTCCGCCTCGAACGCGGCGAACAGCACCCCGCTCGTCGTCATCGTCACGCCCGCGATCAGCAGGGGCAGGCGCGGGCCCCGGCTGCCGACCAGCCGCCCCGCCAGGGGTGCGCAGACGAAGGTGAGCGCCGCCATCGGCAGCATGTACAGCCCGGCGTGCAGGGCGGTCAGCCCCCGCACGTCCTGCAAGTACAGGGTGTTGACGAAGAGGAACCCGCCCAGGGCCGCGAACGAGCACACCGCGATGACCGTCGCCCCGCTGAACGGGGCGCTGCGGAAGAAGCGCAGGTCGATCAGCGGCTCGGCGCGCCTCGGCTCGTACAGCAGCAGGGCGGTCAGGGCGAGGACGGCCGCCGCCGCGAAGCCCGCGATCAGCGGCGAGGTCCACCCGGCGACGGGCGCCTCGATGATGGCGTACGTCAGGCAGCCGAGGAGCACCATGACCAGGAGCTGGCCCACCGGGTCCACACGACGCGGCCGGGGCGCGCGGGACTCGGGGACGTACCGGAAGGTGAGGAACAGGGCGAGCAGACCGACCGGCAGATTGAGCCAGAAGATGGAGCGCCAGCCGACGGTGTCGGTGAGCACCCCGCCGACCAGCGGGCCCGCCGCCATGGAGATGCCGACGACCCCGCCCCAGACGCCGATGGCGCGGGCACGCGCGCGTGGCTCGGTGAAGGTGTTGGTGATGATCGACATGGCGACCGGGTTCAGCATCGAACCGCCCACGGCCTGGACCATGCGGAAGGCGATCAGCGATCCCAGGTTCGGCGCGAGGGAGCAGAGGAGTGAGCCGAGCGTGAAGAGGACGAGACCGGCCATGAAGACCTTGCGGCGGCCGATCCGGTCGGCGGTGGAGCCGGACAGCATCAGCAGGCACGCGAGTACGAGCGTGTAGGCGTCGACGGTCCACTGCATCCCGGCGACGTCCGCGCCCAGCTCCCGGCGCATGGAGGGCAGGGCGACGTTGAGGACGGTGTTGTCGAGGCTGACGATCAGCAGACTCATACAGCAGATCGCCAGGACCAGGAGCCGCCGGCGGTGGGTGAGCTCGGGCATATATCCAAAGTACGGCTAACTAACGATCCGCTCGGCGCGTAGGTGACAATGGGGGGCATGACCGCGTTCAGTCCCCTTGCCATCGGGCCGCACACCGTGCAGCCGCCGGTGGTGCTCGCGCCGATGGCCGGCATCACCAACGCCCCGTTCCGCACCCTCTGCCGTGAGTTCTCCGGCGGGAAGGGGCTGTTCGTGAGCGAGATGATCACGACGCGGGCGCTGGTCGAGCGCAACGAGAAGACCATGCAGCTGATCCATTTCGACGAGACCGAGACGCCCCGGTCGATCCAGCTGTACGGGGTGGACCCGGTGACTGTCGGCAAGGCGGTCCGGATGATCGTCGACGAGGACCTCGCCGACCACATCGACCTGAACTTCGGCTGCCCGGTGCCCAAGGTGACCCGTAAGGGCGGCGGCTCCGCACTCCCCTACAAGCGGCCGCTGCTGCGGGCGATCCTGAACGAGGCCGTCTCGAACGCCGGTGACCTGCCGGTCACGATGAAGATGCGCAAGGGCATCGACGACGACCACATCACCTTCCTGGACGCGGGACGCATCGCGGTCGAGGAGGGCGTGACGGCCATCGCCCTGCACGGGCGCACCGCGGCCCAGCATTACGGCGGCACGGCCGACTGGGACGCCATCGCTCGGCTGAAGGAGCACGTCCCGGAGATCCCGGTCCTCGGCAACGGCGACATCTGGTCGGCGGACGACGCGCTGCGGATGATGCGCGAGACCGGCTGCGACGGGGTGGTCGTCGGACGCGGCTGCCTGGGCCGGCCGTGGCTCTTCGGCGACCTGGTGGCGGCCTTCGAGGGTACGGGCGCGGCGGCGGCGCCCACGCTGCGCGAGGTCGCGGACGTGATGGTGCGGCACGCGCGGCTGCTGGGGGAGTGGATCGGTGACGAGTCACGGGGCGTCATCGACTTCCGTAAGCACGTGGCCTGGTACCTGAAGGGGTTCGCGGTCGGTTCGGAGATGCGCAAGCGGCTCGCGGTGACGTCGTCGCTGGACGAGCTGCGCGCTCAGCTGAGCGAGCTGGACCTGGACCAGGCGTGGCCGGCGGGCGCGGACGGGCCACGTGGGCGGACGTCCGGGAACAACCGCGTGGTGCTGCCGGACGGGTGGCTGAAGGACCCCTACGACTGCGCCGCCGTCAGCGCTGACGCGGAACTGGACACGTCCGGCGGGTGACGGAGCGGGTGCCTGCGGAGGGGGGCGGCAAGGTCGTCCGCCTGACGTGCGGACGCCGTCCGGATACTGGAATCCCGCGCTCCGGGAGGGCGTGATTCTCGCCACCCCTGATAGGGGTTGCGCTCAGATGAGCGCGAAAGAGGCGACTGCACTTCTCAAAGGGTGGCACTCAGTGCCACTCTTTTTCTGTTCAAGAGTTGAACTCAAGTGCCTGGCTAGGCGCTCAAACGAGCGGTTACCCTTAGCTTTGAGTCAAACGTCATTCGGAGGCTGAAGGAGTCGGGCCGAGAAACCTACCGCTCAGTCACTTTCGATCTGGTGGCGGACGGGTGGTTAAGGCCGTATGACGGGTAGGCGTACATACCCAGAAGCCTTCGATCTGGGTATGTTCCTCGCCGTCAGGGCAGCCACCGAGTCCTCGAGGAGTCGAGACCCGTGTCGGAAAACAAAGATCAGAAGTTCGTGTACGACTTCACCGAGGGCAACAAGGACCTGAAGGACCTGCTCGGCGGTAAAGGTGCCAACCTCGCCGAGATGACCAACCTGGGTCTTCCCGTGCCTCCCGGCTTCACCATCACCACCGAGGCCTGCAAGGTCTACCTCGACAGCGGCGACGAGCCCGTCGAGCTGCGGGACGAGGTCACCGCGCACCTCGACGCCCTCGAGAAGAAGATGGGCAAGAAGCTCGGCCAGGCCGACAACCCGCTTCTGGTCTCCGTCCGGTCCGGCGCCAAGTTCTCCATGCCCGGCATGATGGACACGGTCCTCAACATCGGACTCTCCGACAAGTCCGTCGAGGGCCTGGCCAAGCAGGCCGGCGACGAGCGGTTCGCCTGGGACTCGTACCGCCGCCTCATCCAGATGTTCGGCAAGACCGTCCTCGGCGTCGACGGCGAGCTCTTCGAGGAGGCCCTCGAAGAGGCCAAGGCCGCCAAGAAGGTCACCGTCGACACAGACCTCGACGCGGGCGACCTGAAGAAGCTCGTCAAGCAGTTCAAGAAGATCGTCAAGGCCGAGGCCGGGCGCGACTTCCCGCAGGACCCGCGCGAGCAGATGGATCTCGCCATCAAGGCCGTCTTCGACTCCTGGAACGGTGAGCGCGCCAAGCTCTACCGCCGCCAGGAGCGCATCCCGCACGACCTCGGCACCGCCGTCAACGTCTGCTCCATGGTCTTCGGCAACCTCGGCCCCGACTCCGGCACCGGTGTCGCCTTCACCCGCGACCCCGCCTCCGGCCACCAGGGCGTCTACGGCGACTACCTGCAGAACGCGCAGGGCGAGGACGTCGTCGCCGGTATCCGCAACACCGTGCCGCTGGCCGACCTCGAGTCGATCGACAAGAAGTCGTACGACCAGCTGATGCAGATCATGGCGACGCTGGAGAACCACTACAAGGATCTCTGCGACATCGAGTTCACCATCGAGCGCGGCCAGCTGTGGATGCTCCAGACCCGCGTCGGCAAGCGCACCGCCGGTGCCGCCTTCCGGATCGCCACGCAGCTCGTCGACCAGGGCCTGATCGACGAGGCCGAGGCGCTCCAGCGCGTCAACGGCGCCCAGCTCGCCCAGCTGATGTTCCCGCGCTTCGACGAGAAGGCGGCGGTCGAGCAGGTCGGGCGCGGCATCGCCGCCTCGCCGGGCGCCGCCGTCGGCAAGGCCGTCTTCGACTCGTACACGGCCGTCAAGTGGTCCCGGTCCGGCGAGAAGGTCATCCTGATCCGCCGTGAGACCAACCCGGACGACCTGGACGGCATGATCGCCGCCGAGGGCATCCTGACCTCGCGCGGCGGCAAGACCTCCCACGCGGCCGTCGTGGCGCGCGGCATGGGCAAGACCTGTGTCTGCGGCGCCGAGGAGCTGGAGGTCGACACCAAGCGCCGCCGGATGACCGTGCCCGGCGGGCACGTCGTCGAGGAGGGCGACGTCGTCTCCATCGACGGCTCCACCGGCAAGGTGTACCTCGGTGAGGTCCCGGTCGTGCCGTCGCCGGTCGTCGAGTACTTCGAGGGCCGTATGCACGCCGGCGCCGACGACGCCGACGAGCTCGTCCAGGCCGTGCACCGGATCATGGCGTACGCGGACCGAGTACGCCGCCTGCGCGTACGGGCCAACGCCGACAACGCCGAGGACGCCTCGCGGGCGCGGCGCTTCGGCGCCCAGGGCATCGGCCTGTGCCGCACCGAGCACATGTTCCTCGGCGACCGCCGCCAGTACGTCGAGCGGCTGATCCTCGCCGACACGGACGCGGAGCGCGACGAGGCCCTCAAGGCCCTGCTGCCGCTCCAGAAGGACGACTTCGTCGAGCTGTTCGAGGCGATGGACGGCCTGCCGGTCACGGTGCGTCTGCTGGACCCGCCGCTGCACGAGTTCCTGCCCGACATCACCGAGCTGTCGGTGCGCGTCGCCCTCGCCGAGGCCCGCAAGGAGCCGCACGAGAACGAGCTGCGCCTGCTCCAGGCCGTGCACCGGCTGCACGAGCAGAACCCGATGCTGGGTCTGCGCGGCGTACGCCTCGGCCTGGTCATCCCCGGCCTGTTCACCATGCAGGTCCGCGCGATCGCCGAGGCCGCCGCCCAGCGCATCGAGGCCAAGGGCGACCCGCGCGCCGAGATCATGATCCCGCTCGTGGGTACCGTCCAGGAGCTGGAGCTGGTCCGCGACGAGGCCGAGCAGGTCATCGCCGAGGTCCAGGCGCAGACCGGTGTCGAGCTGAAGCTGGCGCTCGGCACGATGATCGAGCTGCCGCGCGCCGCCGTGACCGCCGGTCAGATCGCCGAGTGCGCCGAGTTCTTCTCCTTCGGCACCAACGACCTCACCCAGACGGTGTGGGGCTTCTCCCGGGACGACGTGGAGGCCAGCTTCTTCACCGCGTACCTGGAGAAGGGCATCTTCGGCGTCAGCCCCTTCGAGACGATCGACAAGGACGGCGTCGGCGCGCTCGTGCGCAGCGCGGTCGAGGCCGGCCGCGCCACCCGCCCGGACATCAAGCTCGGCGTCTGCGGCGAGCACGGCGGTGACCCGGAGTCGGTGCACTTCTTCCACGAGGTGGGCCTGGACTACGTCTCCTGCTCGCCGTTCCGGATCCCGGTGGCGCGCCTGGAGGCGGGCCGCGCGGCGGCGCAGTCGAGCGGGAGCGACAGCCGCTGAGCCGTAGCCGGACCGTCCGTCGCCCGGACGGTCCGGCCATGAGACACCGGAGCCGCCGTTGGTCCCCGACCCTCACCGATCGGCGGCGGCTCCGGCCCGCAAGAGAGACGGGGCGGACACCTTGTGCGGAGGTGTCCGCCCCGTCGTCGTACGCGGGAGCCGCGCCCGGGGGAGCCGTTCGGTGCGATACGGGAGGGCGGGGAGTGCGGGGCGTGCAGGGGCGGCCTCTTCCGGAGCCGTGCATTCCGTCCTGCTTCCGGGGATCCCGTCGGGGAGAAATGTAGGTTCCTGTTGCATTGCGGCCGGTTGAATTCTTGGCTGTTGAACACCGGACCTTTATGTCAGGTCAATGTAGGCGCCAATGTCCGGTCGAATGGGTTGATTCAACCCGCAAAGAACGGGCGGAGCGCGGCCACCGGATCCCCACCCGCCGACCGCGCCCCATTACCCCTGCCGGGCGGGAGAGCCGCAACCTTTCAGGTCCGCCGCCGGACGTGCGAAGCCCCCCACGGTCTTCAGCACGTCACCTCGGTCCTGAAGGTTTCCTGCCCGACGGCGTACAGCTTTTCGGTTCACCCCCGTTCTCCGCGATGCGTTTCAAGTGTGGCTGAAATGCCGTGGTGACGGCGTGTGATGGCATGCATACTCATTGGCGGGGGGTGATTGCGGATGCAACAGGGGTGGGTTCAGTGCTGCGTATTCATTTCACCGGGGACGACCTTGCCGGGGTCCGGATGGCGGCCCGGCCGGATGCGTTGTGGGAAACGATTCTCAGCTTTCACAGGTTGCGCGACCGGCGCGGAGCGCTCGTCTACGGAGCATGGCGTTCGGAATCACGGACGCGGCTGAACGGCGAAACGCGGCTGCTCGGCGCCCTCGTGCCGACCCGGGGCTATTTCCCCGATTTCCTGACCCCGGCCCAGGGCCTCGACGGCCTCGACGCGGGACTCCAGGCGGTACGGGCCACCCCGCCGGCCCGGGTCCACACCGAGCTGGCCCTGCTGGCCGCCTCCCGGCCCGGCGGGGTCGGCCTGCCCGGATGGGCGCGGGACCTCGCCGAGGGCCGCCAGGAGCCGTTCGGCCGCCTCGTCGGGGCGCTCCGCGGCTACCACCGGGCCGCCATCGAGCCGTACTGGTCGCACGTCGTCGCCTGCGTGGAGGCCGACCGCGCCGTACGCGGCCGCGCCCTCCTCGACGGCGGGGCCGACGAACTGCTCGCCTCCCTGCCGCCCGTGCTGCGCTGGCGGGCGCCCGTGCTGGAGGCCGACTACCCCGTCGACCGCGAGCTGCGCCTGGACGGGCGGGGCCTGCTCCTCCAGCCCTCGTACTTCTGCCGGGGCACCCCGGTCGTCCTCCGCGACCCGGACCTGCCGCCCGTCCTGGTCTATCCCGTCACCCACACCGACGCCCCGGTGTCGGGCCCCTGCGAACCGGGGGCGTCCCCGCTGGGCCGGCTCGTGGGGCACACCCGGTGCGCCGTGCTCAAGGCCATAGGCCAGGGCGGTACCACCAGCGAGCTGGCCCGCCGCGCGGGCGTCTCGCTCGCCTCCGCCAGCCAGCACGCGGGCGTGCTGCGGGACGCGGGCCTCGTGGTGACCCTCCGCCAGGGCAGCTCCGTGCTGCACACGCTGACGCCACTGGGCGCCGCCCTCCTGCACGGGGGCGGCGCCCAGCCCGGGCGGCAGCAGCCGCAGCGGCGGCGTTACGCGCGGAACGGCCCCGTCACCTCGTAGGTGATGCCGCCCGACGAACTGCCGGTGGTGCCGCGCTGGCTGGAGAAGTACAGCCGCTTGCCGTCCGGCGAGAAGGCCGGGCCGCAGATCTCCGAGCCGGACTGGCCGTTGATCCGGAGGAAGGGCGCCACCACGTCGTCCGGCGTGATGACGCAGATCTCCATGTTGCCGCCGTCCTCCGCGACGAACAGGTCGCCGGAGGACGAGCCGGTGACGTTGTCCACCCCGGTCAGCGGGGCGGTGCCGGTGGTGACCAGGGAGTCGTCGTAGGCGAGCTCGTAGGTGTTGTTCGCGAGGTTCAGCTGCCACAGGCGGTTGTCGCCCTTGGTGGTGAACCAGACGGTGTCGTTGGCGTAGTGGCAGCCCTCGCCGCCGTTGAACTTCTTGGCACCGGACACCTGGCTGCGGGTCGCGGTCGGGGAGCCGTCGGGATCGGGCACGTTGGCCCAGGAGAAGCTGCCGGACGTGCTCGTGCCCGCCTTGAGGACCTGGAGCGTGCCCGAGGACAGGTCGCCCCAGGTGTTCGGGACGAACCGGTAGAAGCAGCCGTCGGACTTGTCCTCGGTCAGGTAGATCACCTTGCGGACCGGGTCGGCGGCCGCCGCCTCGTGGTTGAAGCGGCCCATGGCGGGGCGGCGCACCGCGGCGTTGACACCCCACGGGTCGGTCTCGTAGACGTACCCCGTGTCGACCTCCTCGCAGGACAGCCAGGTGTTCCACGGCGTCTTGCCACCCGCGCAGTTGCGGTTGGTGTTGGAGAGGATGCGGTAGGCGCCCGTAATCCTGCCGGACGAGTCGAACTTCACGGCGCTCGCGCCGCCGGTGGAGGAGATCTCCGAGTTCGAGACGTAGATCCAGCCGGTGCCGTCCGCGAAGCAGGCGCCGCCGTCGGGGGCGTTGTGCCAGGTGTACGAGGTGGATCCGACCTTCTGACCGGAGCGGGCGATCACCCGGCTGGTGAAGCCGCTGGGCAGCTGTATGCCGTTGGCGTCCGCCGAGCCGAGGGCTCCGTACGGGCCGGGGCCCGGCTGCGCGGGCGCCGCGTAGGCCGCTCCTCGCATGAGGGTGCCGCCGAAGGCGGCGGCGGTGCCGCCGATGACCGCTCCACGCAGGAAACTGCGACGTTCCACTTGTCACTCCAGGAGGTTCGTGACCAGACCAGCCGCACCGGGCGGGGCGGCAGGGTCGAGCGCTTCGGGAACCTAGAAGCCCCGGATTGACGGTGCAGCAACAAGCAGTGAAGGGGAAGCGTCGGGCGCCGGTCCGTGCCGGTACCCCCTCCAGCAGCTCCTTCCCGAACACCTTGTACGCCTCCACGGTGTCCGCGTCAGCGAGCGTGGTGCGGCCGAGGCCGATCCGGGTCCTCGAACCGCTGATCGACGGGCGTGCCGGCCCGGTACGCCCGGCAGGGCCCATGGCGCCGAGGCTGGGCCGGTGCTCGGTGCTCGGTGCTCGGTGCCCCGCAACGCAGGAGGCGGAGGCTGCCTGGAGTGGCGGGCGAGGCTCAGCGGCGCGAAATTTTTTTCGAGGACGTTCGGCAGGAGCGATGAGTTTCGCCGGACCCCCCGGTCTACCCCCTCGAAAGCGTCACACCAACCAGAGAAGAGATGACGACATGCCCCAGATGATCTTCGTGAACCTGCCGGTGAAGGACCTCGAGACGTCGAAGACCTTCTGGAGCAAGCTGGGCTACTCCTTCAACGAGCAGTTCAGCGACGACAAGGCCGCGTGCCTGGTCATCAGCGACACCATCTTCGTGATGCTGCTCACCGAGCCGCGCTTCAAGGACTTCACGAAGAAGGAGATCGCGGACGCGGCCCGTACCACCGAGGCGATCTTCGCGCTGAGCGCCGACAGCCGCGAGCGGGTCGACCAGCTGTGCGACGCCGCGCTCGCGTCCGGTGGCTCCGCCGCCAATGACCCGCAGGACTACGGCACGATGTACGGCCGCTCCTTCCAGGACCCGGACCACCACCTGTGGGAGGTCGTCTGGATGGACCCGTCCGCCGTTCAGGGCTGAGGAGGGCCGGGGGTCGAAGAAGGCCGAGGGCAGGGCGCGGGGCCGTCCGTACGACATGCTCGTGCGTCAGGCCGTCCCCCGCCGCGAACCGCCGCGCCGCCGCGAACCGGCGTGCCGCCGTGCACCGGCGCACCTCCGCCCGTACGGCGGGGAGCGCCGGTCCCGGCCGGGACGGCTCGGCCGGTCCGGGTCGCGTGGACGCCGGCCGGCCGCCCGGACGGGTCAGGAGACCGGGACGAGTTCCCGTGTGCGGACCGGGAAGACCGCCACCGACACCTCCTCGTCGTCGAGGCACCGCCCCGTCTCCAGGTCGAAGCGCTGCTTCAGCAGCGGCGACGCCACGAACGGCCGCCCGGCCGCCGACCCGATCAGGCCCCGCGACAGCACCTGCGCGCCCGTGAAAGGGTCCCGGTTGCCGATCGCGTACAGCCGTCCCGACCGGTCCCGGAACAGCGCCACCTGCCGCCCGTCCGGCAGTAGTGCCGCCATGCCGCGCCCCGGAGTGAGTACCGAGTCGTCGCAGATCGGCAACCACTCGTCACCGTGGGAGAGTTCGAGCATCATCGGGCGGAAGCTCCTTCCAGGGGTTCCAGCGTCAGGATCGTCAGGTCCGGCTTGATCTGGCCGCGCTCCGGCACGAACTTCACCGAGGGGTCCGGTGCGTCGGGGGCGTTCACGAAGGAGACGAACCGGCGCAGCCGCTCCGGGTCGTTCAGCGTCTCGGCCCACTCGTCGTGATAGCTCGCCACGTGTGCGGCCATCTGCGCCTCCAGCTCGTCGCACAGCCCGAGCCTGTCGTGCACGATCACATCGCGGAGGTGGTCGAGGCCGCCCTCCAGCCGCTCCAGCCAGGTCGCGGTGCGCTCCAGCCGGTCGGCGGTACGGATGTAGAACATCAGGAACCGGTCGATCAGCCGGATCAGCTCCGCGTCCGACAGGTCCTGGGCGAGCAGGTCCGCGTGGCGCGGTGTCGCGCCGCCGTTGCCGCCGACGTACAGGTTCCAGCCGTTCGCCGTGGCGATCACGCCGAAGTCCTTCGACTGGGCCTCCGCGCACTCGCGCGCGCAGCCCGAGACCGCCGACTTGAGCTTGTGCGGGGCGCGCAGGCCCCGGTAGCGCAGCTCCAGGTCGATCGCCATCTTCACCGAGTCCTGCACGCCGTAGCGGCACCAGGTCTGGCCCACGCACGACTTCACGGTCCGCAGGGACTTGCCGTACGCGTGTCCCGACTCGAAGCCGGCGTCCACCAGCCGCGTCCAGATCTGCGGCAACTGGTCGACCCGGGCGCCGAAGAGGTCGATCCGCTGACCACCCGTGATCTTGGTGTACAGCCCGAAGTCCCGGGCCACCTCACCGATCACGATCAGCTTCTCCGGGGTGATCTCCCCACCGGGGATGCGCGGCACGATCGAGTAGGAGCCGTTGCGCTGCATGTTCGCCAGGAAGTGGTCGTTGGTGTCCTGGAGCGCGGCCCGCTCGCCGTCGAGGATGTACTCGTTGGTCAGGCTCGCCAGGATCGACGCCACGGCCGGCTTGCAGATCTCGCAGCCCTCGCCGCCGCGCGCCTCCTCACGGCCGTGCGAGTCGAGCAGCTCGGCGTACGACGTGAAGCGCATCGTGCGGACGATCTCGTACAGCTCGCTGCGGGTGTACGAGAAGCAGCCGCACATCCCGCTGTCGGCGGGCTTCGGCAGGAGCTGCTGGATCACCTTCACGCAGCTGCCGCAGCCGGTGCCCGCCTTGGTGCACTTCTTCACCTCGGGCAGTGACGAACAGGCGCAGATGGCGCCCTTGGTGACGTTGTGGCAGGAGCAGATGATCGCGTCGTCGGGGAGGGCGGAGGGGCCGAGGGTGACCGGCGCCCCGGCGCCGGCCGGCAGCACCAGCTGCTCCGGCGCCACCGGCGGCTTCGTCCCGGTCATCGGGCGCAGCATGCCGTACGACTCGGCGTCACCGACCAGCACGCCGCCCAGCAGTACGCCGTCGCCGTCGACGACCAGCTTCTTGTAGATGCCGGAACGGGAGTCGGAGTAGACCACGTCCAGGCAGCCCTCGGCGGTGCCGTGCGCGTCGCCGAAGGACGCCACGTCCACGCCCAGCAACTTGAGCTTGGTGGACATGTCGGCGCCGGTGAAGCCGGTCGCCTCCTCCTCCGCGATCGTCGCGGCCGCCGTGAGCGCCATCTCGTACCCGGGCGCGACCAAGCCGTACACCCGGCCGTCGGCCGCGAGCGCGCACTCGCCGATCGCGTACACCGCCGGGTCCGACGTACGGCACCGCTCGTCGACCGCGATACCGCCGCGCTCGCCGACCGTCAGGCCGCAGTCGCGCGCCAGCTGGTCCCGGGGGCGTACGCCCGCCGAGAAGACCACGAGGTCGGTGTCGATCACCGAGCCGTCCGAGAGCGCCATGCCCGTCACCGAACCGTCCTCGGTGACGATCTCCTGCGTGCCGGTGCCGGTGTGGACGATGAGACCCATGTTCTCGATGGTGCGCAGCAGGGCAGCGCCGCCGCCCTCGTCGACCTGCACCGGCATCAGGCGCGGGGCGAACTCCACGATGTGCGTCTCCAGGCCCAGGCCCTTGAGCGCGCCCGCCGCCTCCAGGCCGAGCAGCCCGCCGCCGACCACGGCGCCGGTCTTCGCGGTCTTCGCGTACTCCTCGATGGCCAGGAGGTCCTCGATCGTGCGGTAGACGAAGCAGCCCTTCGCGTCCTTGCCCGGCACCGGCGGTACGAAGGGGTACGAACCGGTCGCCAGGACGAGGGTGTCGTAGGCGATCACCCGGCCGGCGCGCGAGGTGACCGTGCGGGCCTCGCGGTCGATGGTCTCGGCCGGGTCGTCCAGGTGCAGCTCGATACCGTGCCGCGCCATGAAGCCGTCCTCGACCATGGACAGGCCGTCGGGCGTTTGGCCGTCGAAGTACGAGGTCAGCCGGACGCGGTCGTACGCGGGGCGCGGCTCTTCGCAGAGCACGACGACCCGCGCCCGCTCCGTGACGCCGCGCTCGGCGAGGCCCTCCAGGAAGCGCTGGCCGACCATGCCGTGGCCGACGAGGACGATTGTGGGCATGTGGGCCATTTCAGGAGCCTCCGTCATGGGTGAGCAGGTGGAGCAGGGGCGCTTCCGGGAGGGCCTCGTCGCCCTCCCAGGCCCGGGCGAGCGCCCCGACCGCGCCGAGATCGCCGAGCAGTACGCCGCCGACGAGACGGTCACCGCGGACGACGACCTTGCGGTACGCGCCGCTCGTCGCGTCCGCCAGTTGCACGGTGTCGTCACCGGGGAGCGGCGTCGCCTCGCCGAACGCCGCCAGTTCGAGGGCGTCCATGCTGAGCCGGGTGAGCGCGCGGGTGCCCCGGTAGGCGCCGGTGCCGTGCTCCAGCACCTCGGCGAGGACGTCGGCCTGCTCCAGGGCGGCCCCGGCCAGCCCGTAGAGGCGGCCGTCGTGCTCGGCACAGTCGCCGACGGCGTGGATGAACGGGTCGGAGGTGCGCAGCTGGTCGTCGACGACGATCCCGCGCCGCACGTCCAGGCCCGCCTCCAGGGCCAGGCCGACACGCGGCCGCACCCCGCAGGCGATGACCACGACGTCGGCGTCGAGGACGAAGCCGTCGGCGAGTTCGACGGCCTCGACGGCGTCGTCGTGGCAGCGGATCCCGCGGACCCGGCACTCGGTGTGGACCTCGACGCCCAGATCCGCCTCCAGATGGCGGCGGAGCAGCCGCGAGGCCTCGGCGTCCAGCTGGCGCTCCATCAGGTGCTCGCCCTGCTGGGCCAGCATCACCTCCGCGCCCCGGGCGGCGAGCGCTCGCGCCGCCGACACGCCCAGCAGGCCGCCGCCGATCACCACCGCCCGCGTCCCGGAGCCGACCAGCGCGTCCAGCGCCAGGCAGTCGTCGAGCGTCCGGAACGCGTGCACCCCGGCCGGCAGCCGCCCGCCGCCCAGGCCGCGCAGGGGCGGCAGCACCGGGTTCGAGCCGGTGGCCAGAACCAGCCGGTCGTATGCGAACGCCTCGCCGTCCGCGCAGTGCACCACCCGGGCGGCGCGGTCGATGCCGGTCACCCGCACCTCGTGCCGTGCCCCGTCGTCGCGCGGCGACGGCAGGGCGATGACCTCGGGCCCGTACCGTCCGGCCAGGACGTCCGCGAGCAGCACCCGGTTGTACGGGGCGTGCGGCTCCTCGCCGAGCAGGGTGACGGGCAGCCGCTCGGCGAGGCGAGCGCCCGCCGTGCCTCCGCCGACCACCACGATCCGTGAACTCATGCCCGTCAGCGTGCGTCGGCGGTGTTTCCCGGCCGCATCCCGATTGTTTCGCGCACGGAAAGCTGACCTCAGCGAGGAGCACCGCGGCCGGTGAGGGGGCGGCGTGGCCGGTGGGCGGCCCCCGCGCCGGCGGGCGGCCACCGCGCCGGTGGGCGGCCACCGCCGCCGCGAGGGGTCGCCGCGTTGGTCAGGGGGTGGGGGAAACCCGACCTCGGTTCCGCGGGCGGGCACCATGGCCGGCTGCGTGTCGGTTCGGGAGGCTTGAGCCATGAACGCCGTCAGCCTCGTGCTCACCGAACCGTTCCGCGCCGGCACGTGGAAGCGGGTCGCCTATCTGCTGCTCGCCCTCCCCGCGGGGCTGGTCGGCATACCGCACGTTCTGGCCCGGCGGCTGCTCGGTCAGGATCTCGCCCGCCCGGCACCGCGGCGGCTGGTCCTCCACGCGCTGCTCGCCACGCCCCTGAACCTGGTCGCCGTGGTCGTCACCGTCTACGGCTGGTCGCTGGTGCCCATGAACCTGGTCTGGCCACTGAGGGCGGGCGACCCGGCGGAGGCGTGGGGCGGGCCGACCTTCGCCGGCGCGTGGGCGTTCCACGCGCTGATAGGCGGGGTGGGGTTCCTGCTGCTGATGCCATGGGTGGGCCGGGGGCTCACCGCGCTCCAGGGGCGACTGGCGGTGCGGCTGCTCAGGGGCTCCCCGACCGGGGAAAGCGCGCCGCAACCTCACGCGCCGCACAATGACGCGCCGCAACCTCAGAGGTAGCTCAAGCCTCCTCAGTTCCATGGACGGCACACCTATCCCGTCCATAGGCTCGCGTCCATGCCCGACATATCGCTGACCACCCTGGTCCTCCTCTGTGCGGCCGCTCTCGTGGCGGGCTGGATCGACGCCGTGGTGGGCGGCGGCGGGCTGCTCCTCCTGCCCGCACTGCTGCTGGGCCTTCCGCACGTCCCGGCCGCCCACATCCTCGGCACCAACAAGGCGGTGGCCATCGTGGGGACGACGGGCGCCGCCGTGACGTACGTACGCAAGGCGCCGGTGCGGGTGAAGACGGCGGTGTGGATCGGGCTCGCGGCGCTGGCCGGGTCGATGGGCGGCGCGTTCTTCGCCGCCGGGATCAGCAGCGACGTCCTGCGGCCGGTCATCATGGTGGTGCTGCTGGGCGTGGCGGCCTTCGTGATGCTGCGGCCCTCCTTCGGTACGGCGGAGGGCAAGGGCCCGGCGACCCGGGCCAGGGTCGTCACGGCGATCGTCCTCGTCGGCGGCGGGATCGGCTTCTACGACGGGCTCTTCGGCCCCGGCACCGGCACGTTCCTGGTGCTGGCGCTGACCGCCGTGCTCCACCTGGACCTGGTGACCGCCTCCGCCACGGCCAAGATCGTGAACGTGTGCACCAACGCGGGCGCGCTGGCGATGTTCGCGTACCAGGGGACGGTGCTGTGGCGGCTCGCGGCGCTGATGGCGGTGTTCAACCTGGTGGGCGGGATGTTCGGGGCGCGGATGGCGCTGCGCAAGGGCGCGGAGTTCGTGCGGGGCGTGCTGCTGGTGGTGGTCTTCTCGCTGGTCGCGAAGCTGGCGTTCGACCAGTGGAGCTGACGGATGGCCGCTGACAGGTGCTGCTGACGGCCGGCTAGCGGACGCCGATCAGATGGGCGTACGCGACGACATTGCCCTGGTAGCCGGTCTTCTGGTCGAACGCGCCACCGCAGGTGATGACGCGCAGCTCGGCGCGGTCGGCGGGTCCGTAGACCTTGCGGTCGGGGAAGTCCTCGTTGTCGTACACCTCGATCGCGTCGATGGTGAACACGGCGGTCCGGCCGTCGCGGCGGGTGACCTCGATCCAGTGGCCCTTCTTGAGGCTGCCGAGCGCGTAGAAGACGGCGGGGCCCTCGGCGTTGTCGACGTGGCCGGCGACGATGGCGGTGCCCTTGGCGCCGGGCGGGGTGCCGTCCTTGTACCAGCCGGCGATGTTGGGGTTCCCGGCCGGTGGCACCTCCAGGCTGCCGTCCCGGGCGAGCCCCAGGCGCATCACCGGGGCGTCGACCCCGATCTCGGGGATGCGGATGCGGACCGGGGCGGAGGCGGGCAGGGGGGCCGCGGCCGCGTCGGTGTGCCGGTGCGGTCCGGCGGCGAAGGCCTCGGCGGCGCTCGGGACGGGCGGGGTCAGGTCCGCGGAGCCGTTCTGGACCAGCCAGAGGCCGACGCACGCGGCGATGGCTATGCCCCAGCCCTTGCCCTTGGTCCCGGTGCCGTTTCCCGTCTCGCTCCTGGTGTCGTCGGTCATGGCTGCCCTCGCGGAGGATGGGGCTCCCCGCCCGCGCCGCGGTCTCGGGGACACACGCGGCGGGGGCGGGGAGCGAGGCGGGGGTACGGGGACGGACCCCGTCAGCTGTCCTGCGCGCCGCTCGCCCGGCGGCGCAGGAGCCAGACCCCGCCGACGGCGGAGGCGGCCAGCACTGCCACTCCCGCCGCGATCTGGGTGGTGTCGGGGCCGACGCTGCCGCCCACCCCGGTCTTCACATGACCGCTGGGGACATGGCCGCCCTGGTCGTGCCCGCCCGAGCTCTGTCCACCCTGGTCGTGCCCGCCCGAGCTGTGGCCGCCCGAGTCGTGCCCGCCGCGCTCGACGATCAGGTCACCAGTGGCCGTCTTGCCGTTGTCGCAGGCCACGGCGATGGCGTAGGTGCCCGGCTTGGTGTGGGCGGGGACCTTGAACTGGCCGACCACGACCTCCTTGTGGGTGCCGGGCGACAGCTTGAACTCGCCCGCGCCCAGGGACTCCGCGTCACCGATCCCATGGCCCTTCTTGCCGCAGGCGGTGGTGTTGACCGTGACGGTCTCGCCCGGCCGGGCGGTCGACGGGTACACCTCCAGCTTCCCGAAGTCACCCGCGTACGCGGCGTACGCGGTCGGCGAGGCGAGGGCGCCGAGCGAGACGGCCGCCAGCGCGGTACCGGTGAGCAGACGGGCAGTGGTGCGCATGGGGTCCTCCGGAGCGCGCGGCAGGCGGGTGTCACAGGCGGATGTCCTGTCTTCGAGGTAAGGCCCCGCCCGCCCCGTCCGCCTGCTGAGGCCCCATCAGATTGCGCCGTCCGGGTCGGCGTGCCGCCCTGGACATCCCGCATCCCCGCAGGTCAGTGCCGGTTTCCCGGCCTCGCCCGAGGTCCCGCCCCGAACGGGTGACGTCAGCACCGGGCGCGACGGCGGCCGAGCTTTGGCGGGTGGTCAGTCCTCGATCAGGCGGCGCGGTCCCGGGCCGTGCGAGGCGAGCTCGTCGCCCGGGTTGGACAGTGTGCACCGGTTCAGCGACAGGCAGCCACAGCCGATGCACTCCGTCAGGTTGTCCCGCAGCCGCTGCAAGGTGCGGATCCGCCTGTCCAGGTCCTCGCGCCAGCACTCCGAGATGCGGGCCCAGTCCTCCGGCGTCGGCGTACGGTCGTCCGGCAGCAGCCCCAGCACGTCGCGGATCGTGGCCAGCGGGATGCCCAGCCTCTGCGAGGTGCGGATGAAGGCGACGCGGCGGAGGGTGTCGCGGCTGTAGCGGCGCTGATTGCCGGTCGTGCGGCGGCTCTTGATCAGACCCTCGCGCTCGTAGAACCGCAGCGCGGAAGGGGCGACACCGCTGCGCTCGGCCAGCTCACCGATGGTCGCTTCCTTGGCGTTCCAAGCGAGTTGCGTCATGGTCGCAAGAGTAGTTCGCCGGAGGAGCTTGACCTCAAGCATGGTTGAGGTACGAAGGTCTTGCCCATGGAGATCACCAAGACCTCGCCGCTGAAGCTCGCCGTCATCGTCGCCAGCAACCGGGAAGGCCGTTTCGGGCCCGTCATCGCCGACTGGTTCCTCGACCACGTGGGCCGGCACGCCGACTTCACCGTCGACGTCGTCGACCTCGGCGACCCCGGCACCGACCTGCCGACCGCCCTGTCCTACGACCCCGCCCCCGCCGTCCGCGAACGGCTCGCCAAGGTCAGCCCCAAGCTGGCCGCCGCCGACGCCTTCGTCGTCCTCACCCCCGAGTACAACCACTCCTTCCCCGCGTCCCTCAAGAACCTCATCGACTGGCACTACACCGAATGGCAGGCCAAGCCCGTCGGCTTCGTCTCCTACGGAGGCATGTCCGGCGGCCTGCGGGCGGTCGAGCAACTGCGCCAGGTCTTCGCCGAGATGCACGCCGTGACCGTCCGCGACACCGTCTCCTTCCACAACGCCCACGGCCACTTCGGCGAGGACGGCCGCCACAAGGACCCCACCGCCCCCGACGCCGCCGCCAAGACGATGCTCGACCAGCTCGCCTGGTGGGGCCACGCCCTGCGTGACGCCAAGTCCGTCCGCCCGTACGGCAGCTGAACCATGCTGCTGCGACGCTCCGGGCCCACCTGCGCCCCTACCGGCGGGCGATCGCCTGATCGTCCTCCTCCAGCTGATCCAGTCCCTCGCCACCCCGCCCCCTCCTCCAGATCGCCGCCGCCGCCGTCGCCGTCCACTTCAGTGCCCGAGGTGTGGTTGTCCCGCATGAGTGCGTCGTGGGTGCCGGTGCCGACGACCCGCCCCTGGTCGAGGACGACGATCCGTCGGCGTCGCGGATGGTGGCCACGCGCTGGGCGACGATGACGACGGTGGCGTCGGCGGTCTCCTGCTTCAGGGCGGCGCGCAGCGAAGCGTCCGTCTTGTAGTCGGGAGATCGTCCTCGACGAGGCGACCAGCTCCGTCGACACCCGCACCGAAGTGCTGATCCAGCGCGCCATGTCGTCGCTGAGCGAGGGGCGCACATCGTTCGTGATCGCGCACCGGCTCTCGACCGTCCGGGGCGCCGACGTGATCCTGGGGATGGAGGCGGGCCGGATCGTCGAGCAGGGCACGCACGACGAGCTGCTGGAGGCCGGGGGTGCGTACGCTCGGCTGTACGCGGCGCAGTTCGCCGCCGCGTGAGCGGTGGAGCGACACACGAGGGAGAGACCGTGACCCTGGCCATGACCGTACTGACCACGACCGACAGCGCCGAGAAGGCACAGGAGCTGGCCCGTGGCGCGGTGGAGGCGCGGCTCGCCGCCTGCGCGCAGATCTCCGGCCCGGTCACCTCCGTCTACCACTGGAACAACGCCATCGAGACCAGCCAGGAGTGGCAGGTCCTCTTCAAGACCACGGAGGCCTGCTACGACACGCTGGAGGCCTACCTCACCGCGAAGCACGACTACGACACTCCCGAGATCATCGCGACCCCGGTGGTACGGGGGAGCACGGCCTACCTGGCATGGCTCCAGCAGGAGACGTCCGCGCGATGACCGGCGAACTGCCCTTCTTCGTGTACGGGACGCTGCGCCCGGGCGAGTACAACCACGACCTGCTCAAGGTCAGCGCGGTGCCGGTCCTTCTGCTTCGCGTGGGACACGTCGTCGGCGGAGACCTC
>NZ_JBEPEL010000114.1:0-19435 GCF_040300825.1 Streptomyces sp. NPDC000229 | reverse complement strand
GATCATCACCGACGGGTACTGCGACACGCTCCGCGTCCGCCGCGAGCACGCCTACCACATACCGGGCGACGGGGAGACGCCCGTGCAGGAGGCACTGTCCCGGTTCTCCCGGTACGCGCTCGCCGAGGTGCCCGAACTCGCCAGGTTCCGGCGGCCGGAGGCCTGGCCGGCGCGGCCCGACCTGCGGCTGCTGTACCACTGGATGCACCGCGCCGGACTGCGGCTGACACGCCGCGAGTCGATCGGCGTCGGCAACGGGCCGGTCGCCACCACGTGCCTCACCGTGCACCGGGTCGTGAGCGACCAGCACGGCCATGTGCTGGAGGTCACGGACATCCGCTTCGCGCCCGAAGCGGCCTCGTGGACGTACGAGTTCATGAGCTAGCGCGCCCGCAAGGACGCCGTCAGACGATGCCCTCGGAGATCTCCGCCTGCTCGCGCGCGCTCCCGTACGGGGCCGGGGTGCCGTAGGAGCGGCGGGCGACGTACCACCACGCGGTGGCCAGGGCGAGGACCACGGCGAGCGCGATCACGGCGTAGTTCATCGAGTCGACGGTGACCGGCGACTTCTGCGGCAGGCAGAACAGGACCGTCACCACCGCCACCCAGACGACCGCCGTCCAGCCGACCGGCCTGCTCCAGCGGCCCAGGGACCAGGGACCGGGCCGGAACCGGTTGCCGGCGCGCAACCGGAGGAAGATGGGGATCGCGTACGCGGGGGTGATGCCGATGACGTTGATCGCGGTGACCGCGCCGTAGGCGGTCGCCGAGTACAGCGACGGCACGGCGAGCACGGCCGCGACGGCGACCGACAGCCAGACCGCGGGGACGGGGGTCTGGGTGCGGCTGCTGACCTTGCGCCAGATCGCCGAACCCGGCAGCGCGTTGTCGCGGCTGAAGGCGAACACCATGCGGCTGGCGGCGGCCACCTCGGCGTTGCCGCAGAACAGCTGCGCCACGATCACCACGAGCAGGAGGGCGGAGGCCCCGGCGCTGCCGAGCGCGTCGAGCAGGATCTGCGCGGGCGGCACACCGGTGGCGCTGTTCTGCGTGCCCGCGTAGTCCTGGATGGCGAAGGTCAGCCCGGCGAGCAGCGCGAAACCGGCGATCCACGAGACCCAGATGGCCCGCACGATGCCCTTGGCGGCCGAGACGGAGGCGTTGGACGTCTCCTCGGAGAGGTGGGCGGAGGCGTCGTACCCGGAGAAGGTGTACTGGGCGAGCAGCAGGCCGATCGCCGCCACGTAGAACGGGTTGGCCCAGCCGGTGTCGTTGACGAACTCGGTGAAGACGAACCCGGCCGACTGGTGGCGGTCGGGGACGATCGCGAGCGCCCCGACGATGACGGCGACACCGGTCAGGTGCCACCAGACGCTGATGGAGTTGAGGACGCTGACGAGGCGTACGCCGAAGAGGTTCAGTACGGCGTGCAGCAGCAGGATGCACAGGAAGATGACGAAGGTGGAGCCCGGTGTGGGCTCGAAGCCGAAGCGCAGATTGAGGAACGCACTGGTGAAGAGCGCGGCGCCGTAGTCGATGCCGGCGATCGCCCCGAGCAGGCCGAGCAGGTTCAGCCAGCCCGTGTACCAGCCCCAGCGGCGCCCGCCGAGCCGGTCGGCCATGTAGTAGAGGGCCCCGGAGGTCGGGTACGCGCTGGTCACCTCGGCGAGCGCCAGGCCGACACAGAGCACGAACAGGCCGACGCCCGCCCAGCCCCACATCATCACGGCCGGGCCGCCGGTACCCAGGCCGAAGCCGTAGAGGGTCATGCAGCCGGACAGGACGGAGATGACGGAGAAGCTGATGGCGAAGTTGCCGAAGCCTCCCATGCGGCGGGCCAGGACGGGCTGGTAGCCGAGTTCCCTGAGCCGCTCCTCCTCGTCCGTGGGCGGGGACGGCCGCTCCGGACCGGCCCATAGGGTGCGGGACATGGCGCTTCCTCCGAGTGGTGGGTGGCTGGTGGTCAGCGGGGGGTGTGCAGGCAGCGGGCGCGGGCGCGGGTGAACAGCTCCTCGGCCAGGACCTGGTCGGCGGGGTCGCGGGTGCGGTACGCCCAGGGCTGCGGGGTCCAGTACGGGCCGAGCGCCGTGAAGACCCGGGCGGCCGCGTCGAACCGGAGGGCTCCCCACAGGGCGTGTGCCAGGTGGTTGAGGTCGAGGAGCGACGCGGTGGCGGGGTCGGTGCGGTCGAACCAGCCGTGCAGGGCCCGGTCGGCGTCCCGGCTCGCGTCCTCGGCCACCCAGTGCAGGTCCAGAGCCTTCTCCTGGCCCCGTTCGCGGCGGTACCGCTCGACCCGGGCGTACAGCGGCAGGGCGTGCAAGGCGGAACCCTCGGGCGCCGAGGCGGCGGCCCACTGGACGAAGTTGACGGCCTCCGGCAGGGAACCCCTGCCCGAGTGGCGGGTGTACAGGAACTGGAGCATCCGGTGGTACGCCTCGCGGTTGTGCGGGTCACGCTTGTCGGCCTCCGCGAGCAGGCCCCACGGCCCGGGCGGCAACATCGGCCCGGGGGGCCGCCCCCGGTGCTGCTCCATGCGCTGGTCGTCGTCCAGCACGGCGAGGGCCAGCAGACACACCCAGGGAACCGGGTCGGCGGGCGCCACGCGGGCGGCGTCGTGGCAGCCTTCCCAGGCGAGTCGCCACAGTTCGCCGGTGCGCGGGTGCCCTTC
The DNA here is from genome assembly GCF_040300825.1 of Streptomyces sp. NPDC000229. Lineage (NCBI taxonomy): Bacteria > Bacillati > Actinomycetota > Actinomycetes > Kitasatosporales > Streptomycetaceae > Streptomyces > Streptomyces sp. NPDC000229. Next base: position 16,767 of record NZ_JBEPEL010000114.1, on the reverse strand, counting down.
ACGGTGGGCGCGCAGGGCGCGTTCCACCGCGACCCTGGCGTGCATGACGGCGGCCGCGATGCTGTGGGGCTGCTCGGCGCGCCAGGCCTGGACGACGTCGGAGCCGGCGGCGACGGTGGCCAGCACCTGGGTGCGCCGGGTCCACAGGGACCGGTCTCCGGTGCCGGCGGTGTCCGCCAGGAGCTGGGCCATCGACAACCAGCGTCCGGTACGCAGGTCCTGGAGCACCGCGCGCAAGGCGTTGTCGTGGCCCGCCGGGTGGTACACCGGCCGGAAGTCCTGGCCGGGCATCACCCCGTCCCCGTCGGTGGGCAGGCCGGTATCGGTGTGACGGTCATGAATCCTCTGGGCGTGCGGTGGGGGGTCTGGCGGGCACGCCAAGGAGAGCGGTCGGACTGCTCCATGACTACCGGCCGTTGATCGGCGATCACTATAGGCCTCGGCGGACGATCCTGGTCCCCTTTTGGGCTGGAAGCGTAACGAGCGGAAGAATGACGGTCATTGATGATCCGTCAGTAACATTCGCGGCCTCCTCGTTTTCACTCCGTGTCCGTACGACCACGGAAAGGCCTTGACGCCGGAGCCGGTCTGAACCAGCCTTCCGTTCGACGATCTTCGACGATCTTTCGATGTCCCGAGCGGGCACGAAACGGACGGGAGTGGGCGATGACGGGCCCCGTACTGGCCGTCGATCAGGGCACGTCGGGCACCAAGGCCCTGGTGATCTGCCCGGACCGCGGTGTAATCGGCTCCGGTACGGCGCCGGTGCGCCCGCGTCACCTGCCGGGCGGCCGGGTGGAGGTCGATCCGCGCGAGCTGCTCGACTCGGTCGTGGCCGCCGGGCGCGGCGCGCTGGCCGCCGCCGGGGAACCGGTCGCCGCGGTCGGCCTGGCCAACCAGGGCGAGACGGTCCTCGCCTGGGACCCCGCGTCGGGCGCGCCGCTGACGGACGCGATCGTCTGGCAGGACAGACGGGCGGAGGGCATCTGCCGGGAACTCGCCCCGCACGCGGAGCGGTTGACACAGATGACCGGGCTCCCCCTCGACCCGTACTTCGCCGCGCCGAAGATGACCTGGATACGCCGTCACCTGACCCGCGAAGGCGTGGTGACGACGAGCGACTCCTGGCTGGTGCGGCAGCTGACCGGGGAGTTCGTCACCGACGCGGCGACGGCCGGACGCACCCAGCTCCTCGATCTGGACGGGGTCGTCTGGTCACCGGAGGCGCTGGAGGTCTTCGGACTGTCCGGCGAACGCCTGCCGCGGATCGTGGACGCGGCCGGCCCCGTGGGGAGCACGGGCGTCTTCGGCGCCGAGCTGCCGCTGACGGGGCTCCTGGTCGACCAGCAGGCCGCGCTCCTCGCGCAGGGCGCGACCGAGCCGGGCACCGCCAAGTGCACGTACGGCACGGGGGCGTTCCTGCTCGCACAGACCGGCGACCGGCCCCGCCGCGGCACCTCGGGGCTGGTCGCCTGCGTGGCGTGGCGGCTCGGCGGACGGACCGGCTACTGCCTGGACGGTCAGGTGTACACGGCCGCCTCCGCCGTGCGCTGGCTCACCGACCTCGGAGTGATCGGCGGGGCCGCCGACCTCGACCGGGTGGGGGCCTCCGTACCGGACGCGGGCGGTGTCACCTTCGTACCGTCGCTGGCCGGGCTCGCGGCACCGTGGTGGCGCGGGGACGTGCGCGGATCGCTCACCGGGCTCGGGCTGGACACGACCGCCGGGCACCTGGTGCGGGCCCTGTGCGAGGGCATCGCCGCGCAGGTCGTGGAGCTGGCGGAGGCGGCCGCGGCCGACCTGGGCGCGCCGCTCACCTCCCTGCGCGTCGACGGCGGTCTGACCCGCTCGGCGCTGCTGATGCAGACCCAGGCGGACCTGCTGCAACGGCCCGTCGAAGTGTCGGCGCTGCCGGACGTCACCGCGCTGGGCGTGGGCGCCCTCGCCCGCCTCGGCCTCGATCCGCTGCTGCCGCTCAAGGACGCGGTCCCGCGGTGGCAGCCGTCGGCCGTGTACGAGCCACGCGTCATGGCCGCCGAGGCCGCCGAGCGGATGGGTGCCTTCCGTACGGCGGTGGCCGCGCTGCTGGGCCGTACCCCGTGACCGGTCTCCCCGAGGAGCCGTACGACGTGGTCGTCGTCGGCGCCGGAGTGGTCGGCTCGGCCATCGCCCGCGAGCTGGCCCGCTTCCCGCTGCGTACGGCCCTGGTGGAGGCCGCCGCCGATGTCGGCGAGGGGACGTCGAAGGCCAACACCGCGATCCTGCACACCGGTTTCGACGCCGTCCCCGGCTCGCTGGAGGCCCGGCTCGTACGGGAGGGGCAACGGCGGCTCGCCGCGTACGCCGCCGAGGCGGGCATCCCGGTGGAGCCGCTGGGCGCGCTGCTCGTCGCCTGGGACGAGGAGCAACTCGCCGCGCTCCCGGGCCTGGCGCGCAAGGCGGCGGCGAACGGCTACCGGGAGGCCCGGATCATCGGCCCCGCCGAGCTGTACGCCCGCGAACCGCACCTCGGGCCGGGCGCGCTCGGCGCGCTGGACGTGCCGGGCGAGAGCATCATCTGCCCGTGGACCACGGCCCTCGCGTACGTGACGCAGGCGGTCCGCGCGGGGGTGGACCTGTACCTGAACTGCCGGGTGGAGGACGTCCGCCCCGGTCATGAGCTCGTGACGAGCCGCGGCACTCTCCGCACCCGGTACCTGGTCAACGCGGCCGGGCTGTACGCGGACGAGCTCGACCGGCGGCTCGGTCACCGCGACTTCACGGTGACGCCCCGGCGCGGTCAGCTGATCGTGTTCGACGCGTTCGCGCGCGACCTGGTCCGGCACATCCTGCTGCCGGTGCCGACCGCGCTCGGCAAGGGGGTGCTGGTCTCCCCCACGGTGTACGGCAAGGTGCTGCTCGGGCCCACCGCCGAGGACCTCGACGACAAGACGGCGACCGGGTCGACGGCGGAGGGACTGGCGTACCTGCGGGAGAAGGGCCGGCGGATCCTGCCCGCGCTGCTGGACGAGGAGGTCACCGCGGTCTACGCGGGACTGCGCGCGGCGACGGAGGAGGACGACTACCGGATCGCCTGCCGGCCGGAGCAGCGGTACGTCACGGTCGGCGGCATCCGCTCGACGGGGCTGACGGCGTCGATGGCGATCGCCGCGCATGTGGTGGGCCTGCTGGCGGACGCCGGGCTGGAGCCGGGCGCCGCACGGGACCTGCCGGTGGTGCGGATGCCGAACCTGGGCGAGGCGTGTCCGCGGCCGTACGCGGACCCGGAGCTGATCGCCGCCGATCCGGCGTACGGGGAGATCGTCTGCCCCTGCGAGCGGGTGACGCGCGGTGAGCTCCGCGACGCGCTGGCCTCCACGGTGCCGCCCGCCTCGCCCGCCGGGCTTCGGCGCCGGACGCGGGCGGGCGGCGGGCGCTGCCAGGGGTACTTCTGCGGGGCGGCGCTCCGGGAACTGTTCGAGGGGGCGCGATGACCGCCACGCGTACGGTCGATGTGCTCGTCGTCGGGGCGGGCCCGGCCGGGCTCGCCGCGGCCACCTCCCTGGCCGCGAGGGGCGCGGGCACCGTGGAGGTGCTGGAGCGGGAGCGGGACGCCGCGGACACCCACGCGGCGGTACGGGCCGGGGCGGTGCTCCGTACCGGTGTCACCGCCACGGGGTGGTCCGGCCCGCTCACGGTCGACACCACGAGCCCGTCCGGCCGCGAGCGGGTCGCCGCGCGGGCGGTGGTGCTGGCGACGGGCGCGCGGGAACGTCCGCGCGGCGCCCGCCTGGTGCCGGGGACACGGCCTGCCGGGGTCATGACGACGGGTGAGCTGCGGCGGGCGGTGTACACGTACGGGCAGGACGTCGGCACGCGCGCGGTGGTCGTCGGGGCGGAGCCGGTCGCCTTCGACGCGGTGCGGGCGCTGCGCCACGCGGGCGTGGAGGTGGCCGCGCTGGTCACGGAGCAGCCGTGGCGCCGACCGGGTGCGCTCACCGGGCGGGTGCCGGTGCTGGACGGGACGGTGGTCTCCGAACTCCTCGGACACGGGCGGCTGTCGGGCGTGCGGATGCGCCACCGTGACGGGCGGGAGGCGACCGTGGCGTGCGACACGGTGGTGTTCACCGGCGACTGGATCCCGGAGAACGAGCTGGCGCGGTCCGGCGGGGTCGTGCTGGACGCGGGGACGCGCGGCCCGGCGGTGGACGGGGCGTTCCGTACGTCGGTGAGGGGCGTGTTCGCGGTGGGCGACGTGCTGCACGGGGGTGAGCCGGCCGGTACGGCGGTCGTGGAGGGGTGGACGGTGGCGGGGCCGGTGCTGTCGCACCTGTCGGGTTCCGTGTCCTGGCCCGTTTCGCCGGTCCCGGTCGTGGTGGAGGCTCCGCTGCGGTGGGTGACACCGAACCGGCTGGGGGCGGCCGGCGGCCGGTTCCTGGTGCGTGCGGCCCGGCCGTTGGTGCGGCCCGTGGTGGTGGTGAGCCAGGACGGTGTCCTGCTGCACCGGCGGCGGGTTTGGCGCACGGTCGTCGCTTCCCGCTCGGTGCCGCTGTCCGCCGGATGGGCGGCCCGGGTCGATCCGGCCGGCGGGCCGGTGCGAGTCACGGTGGTGTGAGCCCGGCCGCGTCCGCCGCGCGGCTGAGCACGTCGATGAGCATGTCCGGGGTGAGGCGGCCGGTGAAGGTGTTGCGCTGGCTGACGTGGTAGCAGCCGAAGAGTTCCAGGTCCGGTCCTTGGTCGGTGGCGTCCAGGGTGAGGTGCGCCCCGTGCGCGAAGGCGGGGCGGGGCCTGGGCACCGACCAGCCGCCCGCGGCCAGTGCGGGCAGAGCGGCCTGCCACCCGAAGGCGCCGAGGACCACGACGGCACGCACGGTGGGGCGCAGCAGCCGTAGTTCGCCCGCCAGCCAGGGGCGGCAGGTGTCGCGTTCGAGGGGCGTGGGCTTGTTGGCCGGCGGGGCGCAGTGGACCGGGGCGGTGACCCGTACTCCGTACAGGCGCAGCCCGTCGTGGATGTCCGTGGCGTCGGGCCGGCTGGCGAGCCCGACCTGGTGCAGGGCGGCGTAGAGGACGTCGCCGGACCGGTCGCCGGTGAACATGCGGCCGGTGCGGTTGCCGCCGTGGGCGGCCGGGGCGAGGCCGATGACGAGGAGCCTCGCGTCGTCGGGGCCGAAGCCGGGCACGGGCCGGGCCCAGTAGTCCCAGCCGGCGTAGGCGCGGCGCCCCTCGCGGGCCACCTGCTCCCGCCAGGCGACCAGTCGCGGGCAGGCCCGGCAGTGGGTGACGCGCTCGTCGAGGGCGGGCACGGAGGGGGCGCGGGCGGCCTCCCGTAGGGGGTAGTCGGGCGCGTCGGGCCGCTCGGGCGGCTCCGGCTGCTCCAGCCCCTCCGGCCGCTCGGCCCGCCCCGGTCCCTCTGGCCCTTCGGACACGGACATCTGACCTCTCGCTCCCTCGCTCGGGGTGATCGTTCCGCGTACCGACGCTAACGCGGCGGCCGGTGGGCACACTCTCCGGCATGACGGTGAAGCGAAGCGCGGGTCTGCTGCTGTTCCGTACCTCGGGCAGTGAGCTGGAGGTGCTCATCGCCCATATGGGCGGCCCGGCGTGGGCGTCCCGCGACGCGGGGGCGTGGTCGGTCCCGAAGGGCGAGTACGAGGCGGACGAGACGCCCGAGGCGGCCGCGCGGCGCGAGTTCGTGGAGGAGCTGGGCCTGCCCGCGCCGGACGGGGAGCTGGTGCCGCTCGGCGAGACGCGCCAGGCCAGCGGCAAGATCGTCACGGTGTGGGCGGTGGAGGCCGACCTGGACCCGGCGGCGGTGGTGCCGGGGACGTTCACGATGGAGTGGCCGCGCGGATCGGGGCGGACGAGGGAGTTCCCGGAGGTCGACCGGGTGGCGTGGATGACCCCGGCGGAGGCGGCGCCCCGGCTCGTGTCGGGTCAGCAGGTGTTCCTGGAGCGGCTGGCGGAGTACGTGCGCGGGCGCGACGAGGGCTGACTGTCAGTGCCGTACGGAAGAGTGGACGGCAGGGAAGACACCGACCGGTCGACAGGGAGCGAGAGATGACCACCACCCTGACCATGCGTGAGCGCGCCGCGGCCCAGGCGTACATACGGCTGATGGAGGCGGCCCAGGCGGTGCTCTCCGACCCGGGGCTCGCCCCCATGGCGGGGGTGTATCTGTCGTCGCCGATGGCGGAGGCGGACGAGGCACTGCGCCGCGCCGGCCTGACGGGCAATGAGGCGCGGCTGCTGCGGCTGGTCTCCGCGCTGCGCTCACCGGGCGGGACCGCCCGCGCGTAGTCCGGCAGTCCGTACGCCGTCGGGGTCAGCCCTCGACCCAGCCGTGCGAGCGCGCCAGTTCGGCGACGCGGGTGCGCACGCGCTTGAGCTGGGCGGTGGTCAGGGTGCCGTCGGCGTCGATGAGGACCTCGGTCAGCTCGGCCTGGAACTCTGCGGTGGACAGCACGTCGAGGGTGTCGTCGTCCGGGTCGTCCCGCAGCACCGGGACGGACTCGGGCGCCGGCCGGCGGGTGGGCTGCTGGACGAGCCGGATCTCGGACGCCTTGGGACCCTTGTCACCCATCTCCAGGTAGAACTCGACCTCCCGGCCCGCCTGGTACAGGTACTTGTCGTCCACCAGGTCGTTCGCGTGCATGAAGACGTCCTCGCCCCCTTCTCTGGGGACGATGAAGCCGTAACCGCGCACCTCGTCGAACCGAAGGATCTTGCCCAACATCAGCACAGCCGTACCTCCACGCCAACACCACTGCTCTTCCACCCGGGCGCCTACCCCGTGGGGCGCGCCCGGCTCGGCGGTGAATCTACAGCGTTGCGCGGACCCGGGTGTACCAGAGCAGCATCAGCGGCGGGAGGAGCAGTTCGACGCCGATGAAGGCCGTGTGCATGGCGTGCGGTGCGCCCACATCGAGGTACGAGATGCCGCGTGCCACTCCCCCGAGGAACACGGCACCGAAGACGGCCCGGAGGGCGGGGGCGTGCCTGTCCGGGTGGCGTGCGGCGATCATGAGGATGACCCCGAGGCTGCACCAGATCCCGGCGAAGAACCGGTAGTTGCTGTCGACGGTGGTGCTCACGTTCGGGCTGCCGGGCAGCAGTGAGGGTCCGACGATGATCTCCAGCAAGCCGGTGACCAGCACGAACACTGCGAGCAGGACCAGTACCGACTGGAAACCGCGACGTGCCGACATGACCGCTCCTCCACCTGTCCGTGCATGACCGGCTTCCATCGTCGGCCGGAGCCCTCCCCGGAGGAAGCGGAAAATGATGCGCCTCACACCGTCATTGATACCGTCCAGAGTATGGATGGCGAGCCGGGCGGGCCGGATCCGAGTCTGCATCAGTTGCGGTTGCTGCTCGTGCTGGCCGAGGAGCTGCACTTCGGCCGGGCGGCCAGGCGCCTCTACATCAGCCAGCCTGCGTTCAGCCGCCAGATCCGCAGGCTGGAGGAGCAGGTGGGCGTCGTCCTCCTGGAACGCTCCACCCGGCGTGTGCAGCTCACCGCGGCCGGGGAAGCGCTCCTCCCCCGCATCCGCGCCCTGGTGGGGGCCGCCGACGAACTGCGGGAGGCCGTACGGACGCAGGCGCGGGCGGTCGCGGGACGGGTGGTCCTCGGCTGCTACATCACGGCCCTTCCGGTCATCACCGCTCTCGCCGAGCGGTTGCGGGGACACCACCCGGACCTGGAGGTCGTGCTGCGGGAGGTGGACTTCGTCGAGCAGACCGCCGCCCTGCTGGACGGCCGGGTGGACGCCGTCCTGGCGTACGCGCCCATGCCGCCCGGCATCCAGACGCTGCCGCTGGCGACGGAGGGGCAGGTGGTGTGCCTGAGGGAGGGGCATCCGTTGGCCGGCCGGGCTTCCGTGACTCTCGCGGAGCTGGCGGGCCTGCCCGTCATCGGGTCCTCGCCCGGCGTCGCCCGTGTGTGGCGGGACTTCTGGGCCGTGGATCCCCGCCCGGACGGGACGCCGGTCACGTACACCGGGCATGGGGCCACGACGTTCGAGGCGGGGATATCGGCGGTCGTGCAGGGGCACGGCATCCGTTTCGTCTCGGCCAGTTGCCGCGAGTTGTTCCCCCGGCCGGGGATCCGTTACGTCGACGTGCCGGACGCGCCCGTGTGCACGGCGGTGCTCGCCTGGTCGTCCGCACGCCGCGACACACCGGAGGTCGCCGCGCTGCGTCGCGTGGTGGGCGGCATGGTGGGGACCGGAGGGAGCGACCCGAACCCTCGCTGGTGGCACACCGGGCACACCGAGTCCAAAGGGGATTGACATGCCGATGATGCGCCGGGCACGCGTGTCCGACCACCGCACGCTGGTCGACTGCGCGCACAGGTGGTGGGGCGAGTCGCGGACGCCCGCCGAGGCCCGTGAGCCGTCCCTGCTGCTGCCGAGGCTGTTCCTCCAGTGCTTCGCCAGTACGAGCCTGGTCGCGGAGGACAGTACGGGGGTCAAGGCGTTCCTGGTCGGCTTCCATTCCGCCGACAACGAGGAGGACGCCTACATCCACTTCGTGGGGGTCGATCCCGCGCTGCGGGGGCGGGGTCTGGCCCGTGGCCTGTACACGGCGTTCTTCGAGCGTGCCGGAGAGGCGGGACGGCGGGAGGTGCGGGCGGTGACGTCTCCGGGGAACACCGGGTCGATCGCGTTCCACCGGGCGCTGGGCTTCGATCTGGTGGGGAGCGACGACGAGGTCGAGGGCCTGCCCGTGCACCGTGACTACGACGGGCCGGGGCAGGACCGGGTCTGCTTCCGCAAGAGGATCGGGGTGTAGAGCCGGGGGGAGGGCGGGCCGGTCCGGGAGGTTCCCGGGCCCACCCGCCGGCCCTTGCAGATCGGTATGCAGCCGGAGGGCGTGGTGTCGCCCTGGTGCCCGCGCTACTGGTGCGTGCCGGAAGGCCGCCCTTTCACCGTCGGCGCCCGCGGCCCCGTCCGCCTGGGACGCCGGCCCCCTCGCGGCCCTTGACCTCCCCCTTCCCGCCGGCGCCCGCCCCCGGGCCTCGCGCCCGGCCGGTCGGGACGGTGCGGCGCCCGCCCGGGGCAGGGGCCCGGTCCGCCGCCCGGCACGGTGGGACACGGCCCCGGGCCCGCCCGTGGACACGCGTCCCGGCACCCGGGCACCCGCCCGGCAGCCGCATGGCCGATCTCCGCGACGGCGCGCTCTCCGTGTCATACGATCACGCCCGGCGGCTGTGTTACCCGGCGTCACCCCGGCGCTGCCCGAAGGCCGCCCACGCGCCCATGGAGGTCAACCGTGACGAGGACTGCCGGCGGCAAGCGACGCGCCCACCGCACCCGTACCGTCTTCACCGCCGGCGCCGCGGCGGCCGGGCTGTTGCTGGTGGCCACCGGGTGCGGGAACGGCGACGAGGGGCCCGGGGAGGCGGCGGGCGGGGTGCCCGTGGTCGAGAAGGGCAAGCTGACGACGTGCACCCATCTTCCGTACCCGCCCTTCCAGTTCGAGCAGGACGGCAAGATCGTCGGCTTCGACGTGGCGTTGATCGACCTGGTGGCGAAGAACCTCGAGGTCGAACAGAAGATCCTCGACACACCGTTCGAGAACTTCAAGACCGGCGCGTTCCTCAACTCCGGGGAGTGCGACCTGGCCGCCGCCGGGATGACGATCACCGAGGACCGCAAGAAGAACGTCGACTTCTCCGTCCCCTACTTCGACGCCACCCAGGCCCTGCTGGCGAGCAAGAAGAGCGGCGTCACCACCCTCGCCGAGGTCAAGGCGAAGAAGCTGAAGCTCGGCGCCCAGGCCGAGACCACCGGTGAGAGCTACGCCAAGAGCCAGGGCTTCGACCCGGTGGCGTTCGAGAGCTCCGACGCCGTCCTCAACGGGCTGCGCACCGGTCAGGTCGACGCCGTCGTCATCGACTACCCGGTCGTGCAGGGCTGGCTGAAGGACAAGGCCAACGCCGACGCCTTCGCCCTGGGGCAGAACATCGAGACCGGCGAGCAGTACGGCTTCTCGGTGAAGAAGGGCAACGCCAAGCTGCGCGCCGCGATCGACAAGGCGATCACGGACGCCAAGGCCGACGGCACGTACAACAAGATCTACGAGCAGTGGATCGGCCCCCTGCCCAAGGGCCGGTCGTGACCTCTCGGCTGACGAGGAGGCAGCGGCGGCGGATCTCGCAGGGCGTCCAGTACGCGGTCTTCGTCGCCGTCGTCGTCCTGATCGCCGTCCTGGCGGACTGGGACCGCCTGCAGAACCAGTTCGCTCAGGCGGACCTGGCGGAGCGGCTCTTCCCCGAGATCATCACCACCGCGCTGCGCAACACGGTGGTGTACACCGTCTCCGGGTTCGCCTTCGGTCTCGTCCTGGGCCTGATCGTCGCTCTGATGCGGCTGTCGTCGGTGGCGCCCTACCGGTGGGCCGCGAGCATCTACATCGAGATCTTCCGGGGCCTGCCCGCCCTGCTGATCTTCATCTTCGTCGGGGTGGCCGTGCCCCTGGCGTTCCCCAGTACGGAGATCCCCGGCGGCACGTACGGCAAGGTCGCCCTCGGCCTCGGGCTGGTGGCCGCGGCGTACATGGCGGAAACGATCCGGGCGGGTATCCAGGCCGTGCCCAAGGGGCAGATGGAGGCGGCGCGTTCGCTGGGCTTCTCGCACGCCCGGGCCATGGTGTCGGTGATCCTCCCGCAGGCGTACCGGATCATCATCCCGCCGCTCACCAATGAACTGGTGCTGCTGTTCAAGGACTCCTCGCTGGTGCTGTTCCTCGGGGTGACACTGGAGGAGCGGGAGCTGACCAAGTTCGGCCGGGACCTGGCCAGCCAGACCGCCAACTCCACACCGATCCTCGTCGCCGGCCTGTGCTACCTGCTGGTGACGATTCCGCTGAGCTTCGTGGTGCGCCGGCTCGAGGCCCGTGCCGCCAGGGCCAAGTGAGGACACCGATGCCGACACCGAACGAGATCGAGATCCGGGGCCTGCACAAGTCCTTCGGCGACAACGAGGTGCTGCGCGGCATCGACCTGGAGGTCGCCACCGGCGAGGTGGTGTGCGTCATCGGGCCGTCGGGCTCCGGCAAGTCGACGCTGCTGCGCTGTGTGAACCTGCTGGAGGAGCCGACCAGGGGCCAGGTGTTCGTGGGCGGTACGGAGGTCACGGACCTGGACGTCGACATCGACGCCGTACGCCGCCGGATCGGCATGGTCTTCCAGCAGTTCAACCTCTTCCCGCATGTGACGGTGACCGAGAACCTCACCCTGCCGCAGCGGCGGGTGCTGGGGCGCGCCAAGGTGCACGCGGCGAAGGTGGCCCGGGAGAATCTGGCGCGCGTCGGACTGGCGGACAAGGCGGATGCCTATCCGGCGCAGTTGTCCGGTGGGCAGCAGCAGCGGGTGGCGATCGCGCGGGCGCTGGCGATGGGCCCGGAGGTGATGCTGTTCGACGAGCCGACGTCGGCGCTCGACCCCGAGCTCGTCGGCGATGTGCTGGCCGTGATGCGGATGCTGGCGGCGGAGGGCATGACGATGATGGTCGTCACGCACGAGATGAGCTTCGCCCGGGAGGTCGCCGACCGGGTGGTGTTCATGGACGAGGGCCGCATCGTCGAGGAGGGCCCGGCCGCCCGGGTGGTGGGCGACCCGCAGCACGAGCGTACGCGGCACTTCCTGACCCGGATCCTCGACCCGGCCGCCGCCGAACCTCCCGGGCCGGAGGACGGCAGGGCCTAGGTTCCTGCGGCGTGTGTCGGACGTGCTCCCGCTTGGCTCGCACGAGTGCGCGGCCGATCTGTCGGGCCGGTCGACCTGAGGGCTGCGGTCAGACCCCGGTGGGCGCACGGATCCAGGCGCGGACGTCGGGATTGCCGAGGGAGACGATCCGCGCCACACCGGATGGCGGACGGTCCGCTGGTCGGTCGGTTCTCCGTACTCAGCGGTCCCACGTCCAGCGCCGTGTCCTGGCGAGCAGGATGAGCGAGGCCACGGCGGCGAAGGCGCACCAGGTGGAGACGAACTCGGTGCTCCACAGCACCACGCACACCGCCGCCCCGGCCGCGATCACCGCACCGAGGAACCTCAGCAACCGGTCGGCCGCGAGGAGTAGGGCGCCGACAGTGGCCAGGAAGTAGCCGGTGAGGAGGAGCGGGGCGTACGGCAGGTCGAAGACGTAGCCGATGGTGCGGCCCCGGATGTGGGCCGTCACCGGCCGGGTGACGAGGCAGTACGCGAGCGCGGCGGACGTCACGAGCCCGGTGATGGCCGGGACGGCGAGGCGGACACGGTTGGCCGGCGAGGTGACGAGCAGGACGCCGAGTGGCACCCAGAGCGGCAGCAACGGCAGCGCGATGACGGCCCAGGCGAGTGTCGCGGGCCCGCTGCCGCCACCGGAGTCCCACACGGCCGACTCGACGATCTGGTGGGCGCCCAGCAGCAACGGCAGGGCGGCGAGCGGGAGCTCGCGTACGTCACGAGCGCGTGCCACACACACGGCGCCGACCGTGGCGATGACGGTCCCGGCCGCGAGATCGGCCGTCGCGCTCCAGCACATGGTGGGTAGCGTACGGGGGCGACCGTACGACAGCCGGGAGGAGACTCCTGGTCAACGGGTGTCGAGGGCCGCGCCGGACGACTGGTCACCGGTGCGGGAATGGGACGTGACGGAGGGCCGGGACCCCGGCCTCGGAGACCTACCGGGCTTCTTCGCCCAGGACGCCGACGGGTTTCTTCCTGGGACCGGGTCGCCGTGGACGTACCGAGTCGAATCCGGCGGCGGTGCGGATCGCCGGGGCCCCGGGGCCGGAGCCGTCGTCCCCCACGGCGCGCTTGTACACCGGTCCGGTGGGCCCGTTCGCCCGGGAGCTGGGGCGGGTCAGGAACCCGTGCCGTACTGGTCGGCCTGGAGCAGGTACATGCGCCGGTAGCGGGAGTCCGGCCGGTCCATCAGCTCCTGGTGGGAGCCGGACTCGACGAGTCTGCCCTCGTGCAGGACGTGGATGACGTCGGCGGACTGGATGCCGGCCATGCGGTGACTGACGAGTACGACGGTCCTGCCCTCGCCGGTGAGGGCGCGGATGCGCTGGAAGGACTCGATCTCCGCCTCGGGGTCCAGGGCGGAGGTCGGCTCGTCGGCGATGACGAGGTGCGCCTCGCGGTAGCGCAGGCGGGCCTGGCCGACGGTCTGCCACTGGCCGCCGGAGAGTTCGGAGCCGTGCCGGAACTGGCGGGCGAGGAGGGTGTCGTAGCCGCGCGGCAGGGTGGTGCCGAGCCTGTCGGCGCCGGAGTAGGCGGCGGCGCGCTCGACGCGGTCCGCGCCCGGGGGTGTGTCGGGTTGCCCGATGCGGATGTTGGTGTGGAGCGTGAAGGGCCAGCGCTGGAAGTCCTGGTCGAGGACCGCGACATGGCGGAAGACGTCCAGCCGGTCGGCTTCGGCGAGGTCGGTGTCGCCCCACAGGACGCGGCCGTCGACCGGCTGGTGGAGACCGGCGAGGATCTTCACGAGCGTGGACTTGCCCGATCCGTTCGCGCCGACCAGGGCGACGACCGAGCCGGCGGCGATGGTCAGGGACACACCGCGCAGCGCCGGTTCCTCGCGGTCGGGATAGCGGAAGGTGACGTTCTCGAAGGTGATCTTCTCGGGGAAGTCCGGGACGGGGGTGCCGCCGACCGGGATGGCCCGTGCCTCGGCCGCCGCGGTGAAGCGGTCGAGGTCGCGGACGTACAGGGACTCCTCGTGCAGGGTGTTGATGTGGGTGATCAGGGCGCTGAGGCTGGCGGAGCCGGTGCGTACGGCGAGGGCGGCGGTGCCCGCCATGGCGATGTCCATGCGGCCGGTGACCAGCAGGACGCCGAGGGCGGCGTACGTGAGGAGGGCGGCGGCGCCGGAGAGCGCGGCGGCGAGCAGCTCGGTGACGGCGCGGCCGTCGGCGAGGCGGGTCTGCTCGGCCTCGGAGGTCTCGGCCATGTCGTGGAACTTGTCGAGGAGGTAGCGGCCGACCTGGTGGACGCGCACCTCCTGGGCCGATTCGCGGCTGGTGATGAGGTTGTTGACCAGGCGGGCGGCCCGTTCGTGCTCGATCCAGTTCATACGGGAGGCGTAGCGGCGCTGCGCCACGTGCATGGCTCCCCAGCCGCGGGGCAGGGTGATCAGCACCAGCAGGGGCAGGAGCGCCGGGTGGAGCACCGTGAGGACTCCGGCGGCGGCCACGATGGTGAAGACGCCGTTGAGAGCGCCCACACAGGCGCCGATCATGTTCCGGGCGGCCAGCGCCCCGAACTGGGCGGAGTCCAGCAGCTTGCGGAAGGCGCCGTCCTCGATGGCTTCGAGCTCCACCTCGGCGGCGCGGTGGAGGTACTTCTCGGTGGCGAGCCGCTCGACCTTGGGCTCCAGGCGGCCGGTGCCGGCGGTGGACAGGGAGGCGAGCACCGCGTTGACGACGGCGAGGACGCCCGCCGCGATCAGCGCGGGCAGGGCGGCGCGGAGGCGTTCGGCGGTGGTGCCGGTGGCGAAGAGGGCGTGGAGGACCTGGTTCGTCAGGAGGAGGCCCCCGGCCTGGGCGATGCCCTGGCCGATCTCGGTGACGCCGACGGTGAGCAACGCGCGCCGGTCGGACTCCCAGGCGAGCCGCAGGGTGCCGCCGACGAGGTGGGGCAGGGCGCGTACGGCGGCCAGCGGCTTGAGGCCGAGCATGGCGTACTCGTGCTTGACCCAGCCGAAGTCGTAGCGCAGGGCTCCGCCGAAGAGTTCGCGTTCGCTCTCGGAGACGGGCGGCTCGGTCCTCCAGGCTCGCCGGAACAGCTTCTTCTCGCGCACGATCCCCACCCCCGGCTGCCGCGGCGCCATTGCCGTCGCAGCAACCGCTCCCCCACCGCCGAGCGGGTGAAACGTCGCCCGACCGGGTGGCGCGTCACCGCCACCAACGGTCAGATGATCCTATTTTCTGCGCTATGCGAATGACTGGACTGGCAGCTGCGATTCCCGCGGTGGTGTGCGGGCTGTGCGCGATGAGCCCCGCGAGCGCCGTGCCGATGCCGGAGCCGCACGAGGCACCCGCCGCCACCGGCAACCCGATGGCCGGGAACCACGGCTTCGGTGTCGTGACGCGGCGGGACGCCCTGCTGGCCGGTACGGGGGCCGAAGCCGCCGTCGCCGTGGGCGGCGACCTGTCCTTCGGGTCGCGGTACACCGTCGCGCCGCGCGCCACGGGCGGCTTGGTCACCCCCGGTGACGCACGGCCCACCGCGCTCCTGGTGGGCGGCGCGGTCGACTTGGCCGACAGCGCGGCGGACGGGGTGCTGCGGGTCACCGGTGACGGCTACGTCAAGATCGGCGACCTGTCCGGCAGTGCCACGCGGGCCACCGGCATGGACGGCGAGCCGGTCAAGACGCGGCTGGTCGCGGCCGGTGCGGGCTACGGCGCGACGCCGCGCGTGGAGTTGACCACCGCCCAGCCGCCCTCGTCGGTGGGGCCCGCGCGGGGCCTCATCGACTTCGGCGCGCTCTTCACGGGCCACCGGCAGCGCGCCGACGCCCTGGCCCGGTGCCGGGCCACGGTCGCCCCGCGCGACCCGCTGGCACCGGGCGCGACGGTGCGGATCCGGCTCGCCGACGACCGCGCCAACGTGCTGCGGCTGACCGGCTCACAGCTGGCCGGCATCCGGGCGCTGGTGTTCGAGAACCGGCCGACGGCGGCGAGGCCGCTCGTGATCGTGGTCGACACGACGGCCGAGGGCGGCGAGCTGTCCTGGCGTACGCCGACGATGACGGGCGTCGGCGGCCGGGACGCCCCGTACATCCTGTGGACCTTCGCCGACGCCACGGACCTCGCCCTCACGGTGGGAGGCACCCTGAGGGGATCCCTCTACGCACCACGCGCGGAGCTGACGGACCGGAGCCCCGCGGACATCGAGGGCGACATCGTGGTCCGCGCGCTGGAGGCCGGCCCCCACGCGGGCGGTATCCGCAGCGCCCCCTTCGCGGCGGCTCTGTCGTGCGGCGCCTCGGTGCCCCCGGCTGCCGTGCCGGGACCGGAGCGGCAGCCGGAACCGGGTCCGACGGTGCCGGGTCCGGTGCCGGGTCCGGTGCCGGGTCCGGTGCCGGCGCCGGTGCCGGACCGGGACGCGTTCCCCGACGCGGACCCTGACGCGGACGCGGCCCCGGACACAACCGCGGGCCCGGACGCGGACGCGGCCCCGGACACAACCGCGGGCCCGGACGCGGAGGCGGCCCCGGAGACGAACGCGCACCCGGACATGGACGCGGAGCCGGACACGGGGGCCGAGCCGCTCGCGGAAGCCGAACCGGTCGCGGACGCCCGGCCCCCCGCCGAGTCCTCCGGCCCCTCTGCCCCCTCTCCCGCCCCCGTCCCTCCCGGCGAGCCGCTCGCCGAGACCGGCTCCCGCCCCGAGCTCTGGCTCCTGGGGGCCGGCGCCGCCCTGCTCGTGGCTGTCGGCACCGCCCTGACCAGGGCTTCCCGCCGCAACCGCCGGGACTCGCGCGAGTGAGCCGACGTGGGGGTCCCCCACCGATAAGGGAGAACGCGCAAAGGTCCGGGGAGCGAGGACCGAGCACGACCGACCTTCGGCACCGACGTGGGCGCCCCACAGACGAACCGAGCCATAAAAGGGAAAGGCCCGGGTACCCGAACCGCCTCCCGCAGGCCGACGAGGAGGGCTGAACACCCGTGAGGAACCACTCGCAAGACGCCACCCAGCCCGGTGGGCCGCCCGCGCCGGTCGGCCCGGCCGAGCCGACCGGCGCTACCGGACAGGGAGTCGCCCCGGGCCACCGTGTAGCTCTCGCGCTTGCCGGGGAC
>NZ_JBEPEL010000113.1:0-19895 GCF_040300825.1 Streptomyces sp. NPDC000229 | reverse complement strand
GTCGACATGCCCAGCGCGGCGGCCGTCTCCTCGGTGCTCATCTGCTCCCAGTGCCGCAGCACCACGACGCTGCGCTGCTTGGGCGCCAGCACCTTGAGGATGTCCATCAGCAGGGCCCGGTCGGCGTGCTGCTCGGTGGCGTCGTCGACGGACGCGTCCGGCAGCTGCTCGGTGGGCACCTCTTCCAGCTTGCGGGCGCGCCACCACTCCGTACGCGTATTGATCATCACGCGGCGGAGGTACGCGTCGGCGAGGGTCTTGTCGGCTATGCCGTCCCAGCGGCCGTACGTACGGGCCAGCGCCGTCTGGAGCAGGTCCTGCGCGTCGACCGGGTCGGGGACGAGGCGCCGGGCGCTGCGCAGCAGAGCGTCCTGCCGTGTGCGTACGTACTCCTCGAATTCGAGCACCTCGCCGTGCGACATCCCGAACCGCCTCCGATCCCCGTGTTCCCCGTGTGTTGCTTACGTCGGAAGACGCTACGGAGCGGTTGTCACGGGGTTGTCCGCACAGACCGTCGGAGGACGCACGGCTGGCCATCGGTTGTGTAACAGCGATGGTGTTACGTAGGCGGGCGAGGCGCGCGGAAGCCCGCCCCCCGGTTCCTCACCGGGTTCCTCACCCGATTCGTCACCCGGCCGGCAGCCGGTACCGCCCGCCGTCGAGGGGCTCGACCAGGCCGTCCGCGACCAGTCCGTCCAGGGCGCGGGCACGCTGCACCGGGTCGTGCCAGACCGCGTCCAGCGCGGCCTGCTCCACCGGGTCCGCCGCGTCGCGGAGGACGGCGAGCAGCCGTCCGCGTACCTGGCGGTCCGTACCGGCGTACGTCTGGCCGCGCCGGGCCGGGCCGTCGTGGGCCGGCTTGCCCGCCAGCCGCCAGGCGCACTGCCGGGCGATGGGGCACCGCGCGCAGTCCTCGTTGCGGGCGGTGCACACCAGGGCGCCCAGCTCCATGGACGCCGCCGCCCAGCGGGCCGCCGTCCGCTCGTCGTCCGGCAACAGCGCCCGCGCCAGCTTCCGTTCGGCGGCGGTGGTGGCGTTCGGCGGGTACTGCACGCCCGTCACCGACCGCGCGAACACCCGCCGCACATTGGTGTCCAGCACCGCGTGGCGCTGCCCGTACGCGAACGACGCCACCGCCGCGGCCGTGTACTCGCCGATGCCGGGCAGGGCGAGCAGCTGCGCGTGATCGCTCGGTACGTCGCCGCCGTGCCGTTCCGTTATCGCGACCGCCGCCCCGTGGAGCCGCAGGGCGCGGCGCGGGTAGCCGAGCCTGCCCCAGGCGCGCACGGCCTCACCGGGGGCTTCGGCGGCCAGGTCCGCCGGGCGGGGCCAGCGGGCCAGCCACTGCTCGTACACCGGGAGCACCCGGCTGACCGGCGTCTGCTGGAGCATGAACTCGCTGACCATCACTCCCCAGGCGCCCGCCTCGGGGCGGCGCCAGGGGAGGTCGCGGGCGTTCTGCTCGAACCAGGCGAGCACGGGCGCGTGCAGTCCGGGCGCGTGCGGCCCGGCGGCGGGCCCGGAGCCGGGGCTGGTTTCGGGGGAGGGGATCGCAGTCATGGCACCCCCGATCCTGGCACGTTCGTCACACGCGACGGTGCATCGGCTCCCGGCGCCGCCGGGACACGGCGTGGTCCGGGACGGCGGGCCCGGCCCCGGCCAGCCAGCAAGCGGCGGCGGACCTGCTCATCCGCATCGTGTCGGCCAGCGCCCGGACCGGCCCGGTCAGCAGCTTGACGAAGAGGACCGCAGCCAGCGCGCCCAGCACCAGACCGGCCGCCACGTCGTGCGGGTAGTGCACACCGACGAAGACCCGCGAGAAGGCCATGAGCAGCGCCATCGGCACGGTCAGCCAGACGATCCCGCGCCAGGCCAGGGCCAGCGCGATGGCGGCGGCACCCGCGATGGCCGAGTGGTTGCTGGGGAAGGACCAGTCACCGTGCGGCGGGCACTCCACGATCGAGGCGGCGGCCCCGGCGACCGCGCGGCACGGACGCTCCTCGTCCACCACCGACTTCAACAACTCGCTGACGACGTACCCGAACGCCGTGCCCAGCGGCGCCAGAACGGCGAGCGCCATGGCCCGGGAGTCGGCGGGGCGCGCCCGCCACCAGCCGACGAGGAACAGCACGCCGAACAGCAGCAGGCCGGCCTCCGTCCACAGCTCGGCGACGAGCTGCAACCAGCCCGGGGTGTCGTGGGCGAGGTCGGTGATGTCGCGATAGAGGTCCGTGCTCATGGTTACGGACGGTACCTGTAGCCCGGGGTCCGTCCGACCGGAGCCCGGTCGTTCGAGTGTGATCATCGGCAAAACTTGGTGCACAGGCGGCGGGTGGGGCGGGAGTTGGCGCCGATCTCTCGTACAGTTTGGGCCGTGGGATCTCTGCGCAATCCGGTCGGGCCGCTTCCCTCCTCCATCTACTGGCGACGGAGGGCAGTCGCGGCGAGCCTGGTCGCGCTGCTCGCGCTGCTGATCGTATGGTTCGTCAGTTCCGGTGACGACGACGGGAAGAGGGGCGGAGGCAGCTCCAACGGGGCCGCTCCCGCGACCTCCATCACCCCGGGACCGTCCCGCCCGGGGGCGGCGATCAGCGAACAGCCGGGCGGGCGCGACGAGTCGGGCCCGAGCGAGGGTGACGACGGCGGGAAGAACGGCGACACGACGTCACCGGGCGGCGAGGACGGCGGTACCGGTACCGGAACGGGCACGGATGCCGGTGCGGCCGGTACGGGATCCGGATCCGGCGGAGGCGGTGGCGACGACGCGGGTACGGGTACGGGCGGCGGCACCGGCTCCGCCCAGCAGGTCCCGGCGAACTCCCCGCTCCCCAACTGCGCCCCCGGCTCACTGCAGTTGACGTTGCGCAGCGTCGCGGTGAGTTACGCGCCCGGCGAGAAGCCCCGCTTCCAGCTGGTCGCCCGCAACACGTCCGCCACCACCTGCAAGGCCGACCTCGGGCCGAAGACCGCCGTGCTGACCATCAAGAACAACGAGGCCGACCAGGTCTGGTCGTCGAAGGACTGCCCACGCGGATCCGGCACCCTGCTGCTGCGCGTCCCGGCGGGCGGGAGCGTCACGCACACCGTCGAGTGGGACCGCCGCGCCAGCGCGCCGCGCTGCGCGACGCCGCCCGCGACGACCGCCGGGCCGGGTACCTACCTGGTCGAGGCGGCGGTGCCGGGCGTGAAGGTCATGCCGGCGTCGTTCACCCTCACCAAGGACTGAGCCGACGCCCTAGTCGTTCACCCTCACCAAGGACTGAAGGCCGACGCCCTAGACGTACCGCTCGAGGATCGACGACTCGGCGAGCCGCGACAGCCCCTCGCGGACACTGCGGGCGCGCGCCTCGCCGACCCCGTCGACGGTCTGGAGGTCGTCCACGCTCGCCGCGAGCAGCTTCTGCAGGCCGCCGAAGTGCTCCACGAGCCGCTCGATGATGGCGCCGGGCAGTCGCGGCACCTTGGCCAGCAGCCGGTAGCCGCGCGGCGACACCGCCGAATCCAGCGCCTCCGGCGACCCGGTGTAGCCCAGGGCGCGGGCCACGGTCGGCAGCTCCAGCAGCTCGGCGTGGCTGAGCGCGTCCAGTTCGGTCAGCGCCTCGGGGACCGTCCGGGACCGCTTGGCGGTCGGCTCGGGTACGTAGTCGCGGACGACGAGCTCCCGCTCGGGCTCGACGCCCGCGATCAGCTCGTCGAGCTGGAGGGAGAGCAGCCGGCCGTCGGTGCCGAGCTCGACGACGTACTCGGCGATCTCGGTGGCGATCCGGCGGACCATCTCCAGGCGCTGGGCGACGGCGGTGACGTCCCGGACGGTCACCAGGTCCTCAATCTCCAGAGCGGAGAGCGTGCCGGCGACCTCGTCGAGGCGGAGCTTGTACCGCTCCAGGGTGGCGAGGGCCTGGTTGGCGCGGGAGAGGATCGCTGCCGACTCCTCCAGGACGCGGCGCTCGCCGTCGACGTACAGGGCGATCAGGCGCATCGACTGCGACACGGAGACGACGGGGAAGCCGCACTGCTTGCTGACCCGGTCCGCGGTGCGGTGGCGGGTGCCGGTCTCCTCGGTGGGGATCGACGCGTCCGGAACGAGCTGGACACCGGCCCGGAGGATCTTGGTGATGTCCTTGTCGAGGATGAGCGCGCCGTCGAGCTTGCACAGCTCGCGCAACCGGGTCGCGGTGAACTCCACGTCCAGCACGAACCCGCCGGTGCACATCGATTCGACGGTCTTGTCCATGCCGAGGACGATGAGACCGCCGGTGTTTCCGCGGAGGATGCGCTCCAGTCCGTCGCGCAGGGACGTACCCGGGGCGACGGCGCTGAGCGAGGCGCGCATCAGCGCCTCGTTGCCGGAGCCCGCGCCGGACTTTCCGGGAGCTGCTGCCCCGTCCTTGGCTGCCACTGCACTCCTCCGGCTCGTACGGATGGGCGAGACCTGGGCAAAGTCTAGCGACCCCGCCCGCGCCCGTCGGGCCTCCCGGGTGTGTGCAGCCGTTCCGCGGGGTCCCGGTCCCCCGCGTGCGGCGCCTGCCGGTGGGTGGGGGTGTGGCCCCTCCGGGCTCACCTCCTCGAGGCCGGCGGCCTTGGGTCTCGACGGTTCGGAGCCCACCCGTGGCCGCCGGCCTCTGCGGGGGCGACCCTGCACGGCCACACCCCGGTCGTACGCCGACTGCGGGCCGGATTTCCCCGGGCTGTGGCTCGCGGTGCGGAATCTGCGGGCGTGGGGCCGCTGTGCCGTGTACGGCGAGGAGGGGCCGTGCAGGGTCGCCCCCGCAGCCGATCGGCGGCGAGATACGGCCACCGAGACCGGCTCGGTGCCCCGCCGACGGCGAGGAGGTGAGCCCGGAGGGGCCCCGACCCTGGCCCACCGGCCGCAACCGACCCGCCCGCGGGCGCCGCACGACCGCACACCCGGCCTCAGCCGCCCGCCCGCGGCAACCGGGGCGCAGACACGACCGGGCGTCAGCCCTGGGGGGCGGGGGCCTCCTCCCGCGCGGGGGCGCGGCGACGCGCGCGTGGCAGTACCCGCAGCGCGTCGCCCATGTCGGCGACCTCCGTGACCTTCATGCCCGGAGGGATCTTGCCCGGGTCGACCGGGACCAGGGCGTGGGTGAAGCCCAGCCGGTGGGCCTCGGAGAGGCGGCGCTGGACGCCCGTGACGCGGCGGACCTCACCCGCGAGGCCGACCTCGCCGATGGCGACCAGGTTCTTCGGCAGCGGGGTGTCGCTGGCCGCCGAGGCCAGGGCCAGCGCGATGGCCAGGTCGGCGGCCGGTTCGGAGAGTTTCACGCCGCCGACCGTCGCCGAGTAGATGTCCCGCTTGCCGAGGGCGGTGATCCGGCCGCGCTGCTCCAGAACCGCCAGCATCATGGAGACGCGGGACGTCTCAAGACCGGACGTGGTGCGGCGGGGCGAGGGGATCTGCGAGTCGACCGTGAGGGCCTGGACCTCGGCGACCAGCGGGCGGCGCCCCTCCAGGGTGACCGTCAGGCAGGTGCCGGGCACGGCCTCGGCGCGGCGGGTCAGGAAGAGGCCCGAGGGGTCGGCCAGGCCCGTGATCCCCTCGTCGTGCAGCTCGAAGCAGCCGACCTCGTCCGTCGCCCCGTACCGGTTCTTCACGCCCCGCACGAGCCGCAGCCGGGCGTGCCGGTCGCCCTCGAAGGACAGGACGACGTCCACGAGGTGCTCCAGGAGGCGCGGGCCCGCGATGGCGCCGTCCTTGGTGACGTGGCCCACGAGCAGGGTGGACATGCCCCGCTCCTTGGAGGCACGGATCAGCGCGCCCGCCACCTCCCGCACCTGGGCCATGCCGCCCGGCGCGCCGTCGATCTCGGGGGAGGCCACCGTCTGTACCGAGTCGAGGATCAGCAGGGACGGCTTGACCGCGTCCAGGTGCCCGAGGACGGCGGACAGGTCCGTCTCGGCCGCCAGGTAGAGGTGGTCGTTCAGCGCGCCGATCCGGTCGGCGCGCAGCCGGACCTGGCTCGCGGACTCCTCGCCCGTCACGTACAGCGTGCGGTGGTCGTCGCTCGCCGCCTTCGCCGCGACGTCGAGCAGCAGGGTGGACTTGCCGACGCCGGGCTCGCCCGCGAGGAGGACGACGGCGCCCGGTACCAGACCGCCGCCCAGGACGCGGTCGAGCTCGTCCACCCCGGTCGTGCGGGCGGTGGCCTGCCGGCCGTCGACCTGACCGATCGGGAGGGCGGCGGTGGAGACGCGCCCCGCGGCGGTGGTGCGGACAGCGGGCGCGCCGTATTCCTCCACCGTCCCCCACGCCTGGCACTCGGGGCAGCGGCCGAGCCATTTGGCGGTCGTCCAACCGCATTCGGTGCAGCGGTAGGAGGGCCTGTCCTTGGCGGATTTCGTACGGGCAGCCATGCGCAAGACCGTAGCGGGCCCCACTGACAGCACCGACCGCGCGGGCCCGGACGGGACTGAGGAGGCGACCGGGACTTCAGGGACGCAGGTGGGTGACCGGCGCGGAATCTGCGCTTCCTGTCCCCTTTTGAGGGATACGTTCACCCGTAAGGATTAAAAGTGCAGAAGGGGTGCGAAGGGTGTGCCGTCCACTGCCTACGGTCGCCGGGTGACGAGCAGCAGGCTGGAGACCCCCACGCACACCACCGGCGCACACCGGGCACAGCGGCGCGCGCCCCGGACCGGGCCCGGCACCCTGGCCCAGTGCCCCCCGGCGCGGTACGAGCCCTACCTGGACGGGCTGTTCACGTACTGCCTGTCCGTGCTGTGCGACCACGACGTGGCGACCACGGTGCTGGGCGACGTACTGGCCGTCTCCGAGCGGCAGTTCGGGCGGTGCCCCGGCGGCGACCCCGAGCGGAAGGCCTGGCTGTACGCTCTCGCCCGCTGGGCCTGTCTGCGCGAGCTCGGGGAGCAGCGGCGACGCCGCAGGCAGCAGGGCCAGGGGGCGCACGCGGGGCGCACGACCCCCTCCGCGCCCCCGGCCGCCCCCGCCGCGTCCAGCGCCGAGGACGCCCCGCGTACCTCCCCCGAGACCGCCGAGCAGCGCCGCCGAGAACTCGCCCTGCTGGCCTGGCCGGAGGCCGCCGGCACCACGCCCGAGCAGCGCGAGGCGCTGGAACTGGCCGTGCGCCACCAGCTCGCCGCCCCCCAGGTCGCCGCCGTCCTCGGCAGGGAGCCCTTCGCCGCCCGCGAGCTGCTGTCCGCCGCCGCCTGCGAGGTGGAACGCACCCGCGCCGCCCTCGCCGTCGTCGAGACCGGCACCTGTCCGGCCGTCGCCCGGCTCACCGGGGACAACCAGCTGCTGCTCTCCGCGACCCTCCGCGGCGAACTCGTCCGGCACGTCGACGACTGCCCGCGCTGCCGAAGAGCCGCCGAGCGCGCCGGAGCGGGCGGGCCGTGGCCCGGCTCGTCCGTCACGCCCGCGAAGCTGCCGCTCGTGGAGGCGCCGAGGGCAGCGGTGTACGTCGCGATGCTGCACGTCCCGCGCGCCCGGGCCGGCGGCCCGCGGTTCGGGCGCGACGGCTTCCCCCTGGACCCGAAGGACCACGCGGCCCGCCGCGACCGGATGCGGGCGCGGGCGGTGACGACGACCGTCGTGGCCACCGTGGTCGCGGCGCCGGTGCTCGCCCTGTGGGCCGCGTACCGGGGGGCGCCGCTGACCGGGGAGGGGCGCGACAGCACCTCGGTCAGCGCGGCCGAGGCTGAGGACCGGGGCGCGCGGGACGGCGGGCCGGAGGGCCGGCCCGACCACTACCAGAACGCGGGCAGCGCCCGGACCGACCCCGGCCGCCGCTCCGTCGCCCCCGGCTCGCCGCAGGTCTCCGTCGAGGTGATCAGCACCGGTACGCCCCCGCCGGCCACTCCCGGCCGCCCCGGCCCGGGCCGCATCACGGTCGCCGCGCAGCCGTCGGGCGGCGACACCACGATGCTCACGCTCACCGCGTCGGGCGGCGCGCCGGTGACCTGGTCCCTGTGGACGGACGCCCCGTGGCTCTACGCCAGCCGCGCCTCGGGCACCCTCACCCCCGGTCAGTCGGTCACGGTGTACGTCTCCGTCGACCACGCCCGCGAACCGGCAGGTGCCTGGACCGCCCGGGTCGGGGTCGACCCGGCGGGCGCGGTGGTCGAGATCGACGGCCACGGGCCGCGCCGCCCGCCGTCCTACCCGGCTCCCGGCACGCAGGCCCCGGCCCCGACCATGCCCGCGTCGACCCCGCCGTCGTCCGACCCCAGGCCGACCCCGACCCCCACCCCGTCGCAGTCCACGCCCCCGTCGACCCCGCCACCGTCCCCGGACCCCACGCCCTCGGACACCCCGCCCGCGCAGGACCCGTCCACGGACCCCACGCCGGGCTGAGGGGCGTCAGACGACCGGGTCCGCCGGGTGCGGGGCCACCAGCGGCAGCTGCGACGCCAGACGGGCCTCGCACAGCTCCACCAGCACGTCGTACGCGTCCTTGCCCATCAGCTCCGTCAGCTCCGGGCGGTACGTCACGTACACCGGCTCGCCCGCCCCGTGCGCCGACGTCGCCGAGGTGCACCACCAGTGCAGGTCATGGCCACCCGGGCCCCAGCCCCGGCGGTCGTACTCGCCGATCGAGATCTGGAGGATCCGCGTGTCGTCGGGGCGGTCGATCCAGTCGTACGTACGCCGCACCGGCAGCTGCCAGCAGACGTCCGGCTTCGTCTCCAGCGGCTCGCGGCCCTCCCGCAGCGCCAGGATGTGCAGCGCGCAGCCCGCCCCGCCCGCGAACCCCGGGCGGTTCTGGAAGATGCAGGAGCCCTCCCAGCGGCGCGTCTGGCGCTCGCCGTCCTCGTCGAGCTGCACCCACCCGCCGGCCGACCTGCCCTCGTCGTGGAACTGCCACAGCTCGGGCGTGAGGCGTTCCACATGCGAGGCGACGCGCTGCTCGTCGTCCTCGTCGGAGAAGTGCGCGCCCAGCGTGCAGCAGCCGTCGGCCGCGCGCCCCGCCTGGATGCCCTGGCAGCCGCTGCCGAAGACGCAGGTCCAGCGGGACGTCAGCCAGGTCAGGTCACAGCGGAAGACCTGCTCGTCGTCGGCCGGGTCCGGGAACTCCACCCACGCACGGGGAAAGTCCAGGCCCTTTTCATCGGAAATGCCCACTACGGGCAGTACGGGGGACTTCTCGTGCTTCTTGGCGGGCTTCGCCTTCTTGGTCTTTGGCACACACCAAGCGTATGCGCCAGGCGCAGTAGCGTTCAGGGCATGAGACTCGGAGTCCTCGACGTCGGTTCGAACACTGTGCACCTGCTGGTGATGGACGCCCACCCCGGCGCCCGGCCCCGGCCCGCCCACTCCCACAAGGCGGAGCTGCGGCTCGCCGAGCTGCTGGACGCGGACGGCTCCATCTGCGACCACGGCATCGAGCGGCTCATCACCATCACCCATGACGCGCTGCACACCGCCGAGGACAAGGGCTGCGAGGAGGTCCTGCCCTTCGCTACCTCCGCCATCCGCGACGCGGCCAACGCCGACGCCGTACTGAAGCGGGTCAAGGACGAGACCGGTGTCGACCTCCAGGTCCTCACCGGGGAGGAGGAGGCCCGCCTCACCTTCCTCGCCGCCCGCCGCTGGTTCGGCTGGTCCGCCGGGAAGCTGCTGCTCCTCGACATCGGCGGCGGCTCCCTGGAGATCGCGTACGGGATCGACGAGGAGCCCGACGCGGCCGTGTCCCTGCCGCTGGGCGCCGGACGGCTCACCGCCGGCTGGCTGCCCGGCGACCCGCCGGACCCCTCCGACGTGAAGGCGCTGCGCCGCCACGTACGGGCCCAGATAGCGCGCACGGTCGGCGAGATCGCCCGCTTCGGGCGGCCGGACCATGTCGTCGCCACGTCTAAGACGTTCAAGCAGCTCGCCCGGATCGGCGGCGCGCCGGGCTCCGGCGAGGGACAGTACGTCCAGCGCGTACTGAGTCGTACGTCACTGGAGGAGTGGGTCCCCAAGCTCGCCGCCATGACCGCCGAGCAGCGCTGCGCACTCCCGGGGGTCTCCGAGGGCAGGGCGCCGCAGCTGCTGGCGGGAGCGCTGGTCGCGGAGGGTGCGATGGACCTGTTCGGGGTCGAGGAACTGGAGGTCTGCCCATGGGCCCTGCGCGAGGGAGTCATCCTGCGTCGGCTGGACCACCTCCCGGCCGCCTAGCGGGTGCCCGTAGGCTGTCCCTCGTGGCTGAAACGTCGGAATCAGTGGTGCGCATCCCGGATGCGAAGGTCGCCCTGTCGACGGCCTCCGTCTATCCGGAGTCGACGGCGACGGCCTTCGAGGTCGCTGCCCGCCTGGGCTACGACGGTGTCGAGGTCATGGTGTGGACCGACCCCGTCAGTCAGGACATCGAGGCGCTGCGCCGCCTCTCCGACTACCACCAGGTGCCCGTCCTCGCCATCCACGCGCCCTGCCTGCTGATCACCCAGCGGGTCTGGTCGACCGACCCGTGGGTGAAGCTCCAGCGGGCCCGGGCGGCGGCGGAGAAGCTCGGCGCGTCGACCGTCGTCGTCCACCCGCCGTTCCGCTGGCAGCGCCAGTACGCCCGCGACTTCATCAGCGGCATCTGGCGGATGGCGAACGAGACGGACGTACGGTTCGCGGTCGAGAACATGTACCCGTGGCGTTACCGCGACCGCGAGATGCTCGCGTACGCGCCGGAGTGGGACGTCAGCCAGGACGACTACCGCCACTACACGATCGACCTCTCGCACACCGCGACCGCCCGCAGCGACGCCCTGGAGATGGTCGGCCGCATGGGGGACCGGCTCGGCCACGTCCACCTCGCCGACGGGCGCGGCTCCGCCAAGGACGAGCACCTGGTGCCGGGGCGCGGCACGCAGCCGTGCGCCGAGCTGCTGGAGCACCTGGCGCGCTCCGGTTTCGACGGCCATGTCGTCATCGAGGTCAACACCCGGCGCGCGATGTCCGCGGCCGAGCGCGAGGCCGACCTGGCGGAGGCCCTGGCCTTCACCCGCCTGCACCTGGCCTCCGCGGCCCGCGTCCGATGACCGTGTGCGTCCCCGGTGGGCCGGCTGGAGCCGGGGCGCGGACGCCGCGGGAGTCTCCGTCGACGCCGCCCGGCGGCCCGGCCCGGGCGGGCGTCCGATGACCGGCGCACGCAGAGGGCCCGGCCGGCCGCCCAGGGGCGAGGCCGCCGAAGGCCCCGGCGCGCGCGAGCGCATCCTGGAGGCGGCCCGCGCCGAGTTCGCCGAGCGCGGCTACGACAAGACGTCGGTGCGCGGCATCGCCAAGGCGGCAGGTGTCGACCCCGCCCTCGTCCACCACTACTTCGGTACGAAGGACGAGGTGTTCGCCGCCGCCATCGAGGTCTCCTTCGAGCCCGCGCTGCTCATCCCGGCGATCATCGGGGAGTCCACCGAGGGCATCGGCGAGCGGCTCGCCCGGTACTTCATCTCCGTGTGGGAGAACCCGGTGACCCGCGCCCCGCTCCTCGCCGTCATCCGCTCGGCGCTCACGCACGAGGCGGCGGCGAAGGTGCTGCGCGGGTTCGTGCTGCGGCGGCTGCTGGAGCGGGTGGCCGACGACCTGGACGTACCGAACCCCGAGTTCCGGGCGGAACTGGCCGCCTCGCACATGATCGGCATCGCCGTCCTGCGCTACGTCGTCCAGGTGGAGCCTCTGGCGTCCGCGCCCCCCGAGGAGATCGTGGAGATGGTCGCGCCCACGCTCCAGCGGTACCTGACCGAGGTGTGACCGAAGACTGAGCTCGCTGTCCCGCTATACGGACGCTCTGTCCAGATCTTGGAGCCGGCGCGTACGCTCGAAGAGTCACATCCGTCTGAAGGAGCGAGCGACGATGCCCGAGCTGAGGTCCCGCACTGTCACCCACGGCCGCAATATGGCGGGCGCCCGCGCCCTTATGCGGGCCTCCGGTGTACCGGGCGCGGACATCGGCCGCAAGCCGATCATCGCCGTCGCCAACTCCTTCACGGAGTTCGTGCCGGGCCACACCCACCTCCAGCCGGTCGGCCGGATCGTCTCCGAGGCGATCAGGGAGGCGGGCGGCATCGCCCGCGAGTTCAACACGATCGCCGTCGACGACGGCATCGCCATGGGCCACGGCGGCATGCTGTACTCCCTGCCTTCCCGCGACCTGATCGCGGACAGCGTCGAGTACATGGTCGAGGCGCACTGCGCCGATGCCCTGATCTGCATTTCCAACTGCGACAAGATCACGCCCGGCATGCTGATGGCGGCCCTGCGGCTCAACATCCCGACGGTCTTCGTCTCCGGCGGCCCCATGGAGGCGGGCAAGGCCACGCTCGTCGACGGCACGGTCCGCACGCTCGACCTGGTCGACGCGATGTCGGACGCCGTCAACGACAAGATCTCCGACGCGGACATGCTCCGTATCGAGGAGAACGCCTGTCCCACCTGCGGGTCCTGTTCCGGCATGTTCACCGCCAACTCGATGAACTGCCTGACCGAGGCCATCGGCCTGTCCCTCCCCGGCAACGGCTCGACCCTCGCCACCCACACGGCCCGCCGCGCCCTGTACGAGAACGCCGCGCGCTGCGTCGTGGAGCTGACCGACCGTTACTACGCCCAGGGCGACGAGTCCGTCCTGCCCCGCAACATCGCCACCATGGCGGCCTTCGAGAACGCCATGGCCCTCGACATCGCCATGGGCGGTTCCACCAACACGATCCTGCACCTGCTGGCCGCGGCCCAGGAGGCGGGCGTCCCCTTCGGCCTGGAGGAGATCGACGCCGTCTCGCGCCGCGTGCCCTGCCTGGCCAAGGTCGCCCCGAACGTCGCGAAGAACCGCACGTACTACATGGAGGACGTGCACCGCGCCGGCGGCATCCCCGCCCTGCTGGGCGAGCTGCACCGCGCCGGGCTGCTCAACGAGGACGTGCACTCCGTGCACAGCCCGTCGCTCGCCGACTGGCTCAAGACGTGGGACGTGCGCGGCGGGTCGCCGTCGGCCGAGGCCGTCGAGCTGTGGCACGCCGCCCCGGGCTGCGTCCGCTCCGCCGAGGCGTTCTCCCAGTCCGAGCGCTGGGACTCGCTGGACACGGACGCCGCCGAGGGCTGCATCCGCTCCGCCGAGCACGCGTACTCCAAGGACGGCGGCCTCGCCGTGCTGAAGGGCAACCTGGCGGTCGACGGCTGTGTCGTGAAGACGGCCGGTGTCGACGAGTCGATCTGGACCTTCGAGGGCCCGGCCGTCGTCTGCGAGTCGCAGGAGGAGGCCGTCGAGAAGATCCTGCTGAAGGAGATCAAGGAGGGCGACGTCGTCGTCATCCGCTACGAAGGCCCCAAGGGCGGCCCCGGCATGCAGGAGATGCTCTACCCGACCTCGTACCTGAAGGGCCGGGGCCTGGGCAAGGCCTGCGCGCTGATCACCGACGGCCGCTTCTCGGGCGGTACGTCGGGCCTGTCGATCGGCCACGCCTCGCCGGAGGCGGCGAGCGGCGGCACGATCGCCCTGGTCGAGGACGGCGACCGGATCCGTATCGACATCCCCAACCGTGCCATCGAGCTGCTCGTCGACGACGCCACGCTGGCCACCCGCCGGGAGGCGCTCGCCGGCGTCTACGCGCCGAAGAACCGCGACCGCAAGGTGTCGGCGGCCCTGCGGGCGTACGCGGCGATGGCCACCAGCGCCGACAAGGGCGCGGTCCGGGACGTCAGCAAGCTCGGCTGACCAGGACGTCTGGTCACCACGTCTGGTCAGGCGTGGTGATCATGACGTGGTGATCACCACGTCGACGGGTCGTCCGCCTTCACCGCGAAGACGGACCCGTCGGGCGCCGTCGCGAACACCATGCCGTTCGCGACGGCGGGTGCGGGCAGCAGCGGCGCGAACGTGTACCGCCCGCCGTCCATGCGCGGCTTGGTCACGCCCCGCAGTACACCGCGCTCGGCGTCCACCGCCAGCAGCCGGCCGTCGGCCGCCGCCAAGTAGACGTGCCCGCCCGCCACGACCGGCCGGGAAGCGCGCGCCACCCCCGTCTCCAGGCGCCAGCGCTGCGCCCGCTGTGCGTCCCCGCCGGAGGGGTCCACGGCGGTGAGCGAACCGCCCGACCCGATGACGTACACGGTGTCGCCCGCCAGCACGGCCTGCGCCTGATCGGCCGGGACCGTCAGCGGTACGCGCCGAGCGGTGCGGTCGGCGGTGTCCAGCGTGACGACCGCGTCGGTGTACAGGTCCGTGTCGGTCGACAGGAGCAGCAACGTGCCCTTCGCCGCCTGTACGGGGCTGAGGTCACCGCTCAGCCGCTCGGTCCACACCACCCGCCCGTCCGCCGGGTCGACCGTACTCACGAGCGTGGACCTCGCGTCGGGCGAGGCGGCCGCGGCGTACACGACACCGTCGCCGGCGATCCACTGCGCGCCGGCCGTCCCGGCGAGCCGCCTGGTCCAGCGTTCGCCGCCGGTCGCGCCGTCCAACGCGCGCACGGTGCCGTCCGCCGCCACGAGCAGCACGGTGTCGCCCGCGTGCAGGACGCCGGTGTACGGGGAGACGTCCTTGCTCCACCGGGTGGCGCCGCTGTCCGGGGCGAGCGCGTCGAGCCGGGCACGGCCCGGTGCCACGACATGGACCAGCCCGCCGGAGAGCACGGGCGCGGCGCCCGCTTCGGTGCCCGCCGCCCCTGCCGTCCAGAGGGTGGTGCCGTCCGCGGGGCCGAGGCGGGCCGCCGTGACGCCGGGGGCGGTGCAGTAGAGGGCGCGGGCGGCGTCGGCGGTGCACAGGGGCGTGCGGTTCTCGCCGCCGCCCGCGCCCAGGGTGGCGGACCAGGGGCGGAACTCCGGGGCGTGACCGGCCTGCGCGGTGGTGGCCGGGGGCGGCTCCTCGCCCAGGCCGCTCCGCACCACGAGGACCCCGCCGGCGATCACCCCGGCGAGCAGGGTGAGCCCGGCGGCCCGGCGCAGCCGCCGTCCGCGGCGCGTGGCGGTACGGGGCCCGGCGCCCACCGGGGCCGGCTCCTTCGCCCGCCGCTGCCCCGGTACGACCGCGGGGGCGCCCGGACCGCCCTCGAGCCCACCGTCGCGCAGCTCGCCCATCAGCTCGTCCGCCGTGGGCCGCTGGGCCGGGTCCTTCGCCAGGCAGCGCCTCAGCAGCGGGACCAGGTCCTCCGGCACGCCGGCCAGGTCGGGCTCGTTGTGAACGACCTGGTAGGCCACGATGTAGGGGGAGTTCGAATCGAACGGGCCGCGACCCGTCGCCGCGTGGACCAGGACGGCGCCCATCGCGAACACATCGGCGGCGGGCCCCACATCGCGGGGGCGCTGGAACTGCTCGGGCGCCATGAACGGCGGAGTCCCGATCAGCTTCCCCGTCTCCGTCCGCAGATCGCTGTCCGCGGGCCGCGAGATCCCGAAGTCGATGACCTTCGGCCCGTCCGCGGCCAGCAGGACGTTGCTCGGCTTCAGGTCGCGGTGCACCACACCCGCCCGGTGGATGTCGCGCAGCGCCTCGGCGAGCCCGGCGCCGACCTTCCGCAACTCCACGGACCCCAGCGGGCCGTTCTGCTTCACCCGTTCCGACAGGGTCGGCCCGTCGATGAACAGCGTGGCCATCCAAGGCCGCTCGGCGTCCGGGTCCGCGTCCACGACAGGCGCGGTGAACGCCCCGCTGACCCGCCGGGCGGCCGTGACCTCCTGCCGGAAACGCGCCCTGAACTCGGCGTCCGCGGCATGCTCGGCATGCACGACCTTCACCGCGAGCCGCAGCCCCGAACCGGACCTGGCCAGGTGGACGACGCCCATGCCGCCCGAACCCAGGCACTCCTCCAGCCGGTACCGACCCGCGTACTGCGGATGCTCCGCTTCCGGAAAGGGCTCCGGAACCGGTCCGGTACTGCGCAACGGCGGCATCGCCACCCCCGTGTGTGTTCGTCCGCGCGCGTCCCGCGTCCAGCGCGACGCACGGAGCCTAGTCGATGATGCGTGCGATGCCGCCAGGGCTTGTTAGCCTGCGCGCGGCGCGCGTGCACGGGGCACGCGCCTCGACGGGGGAGGGGCCGTATGGCCATGGAAGAAGCGACGGCGAGAGCGACCGAGGACGCGGTCGAGACCGCGGCGTACACCGTGAAGCGCTACCCGGTGGCCCCCGGCTACCGGGTCAACGTACGCAGCGGCCCGGGCACGAACTACAGCGTGATCAAGGTCCTGGCCGAAGGCGTCCGCGTCCCGATCAACTGCCAGAAGCCGGGCACCACGGTCACCGGCCCCTACGGCACGACCAACCTGTGGGACAACATCGCCAACGGCCAGTACGTCTCCGACGCCTACGTGAACACCGGCACCGACGGCTACGTCGCCGTGCGCTGCTCCTGACCGCCCCACGGCCCGCCCGGGGATAATCGACCCCGTGAGCGACCAGACCAGCGACACCACCACCAGCAGCAGCACACCCGCCGGGCCGCAGCCCGAACCCCTCCGCTTCTTCGGCACGACCTGGGTCGGCCACGACGGCGGATACGGGCTGCGGCGCGCCGGGGTCGCCGTCGGCTCGCTCGCCGCGGCCGTGGCCGGCGCGTTCGTCCTCCGCTTCGCCTACGAGGGCCTGGCCGTCGCCGACGTCGGCGGCTTCGTCAACACCCTGCTCGTCGTCATGTTCGCCGTCTGCACCACCATCGCCTTCAGCCGGACGTGGCAGGGCTTCACCCGCCGTCCCGCCGATCCGGCCCGCGAGGACGCGCTGCGCAGCCTGAAGGCGATCGGCTTCATCGGGTCCCTCCTCGCGTACTTCCTCCGCTCCCTCACCGAGGCGCCCGGCGAGAAGCTGCTGCGCGCCGAGTACGAGACGGCCCTCGCCCGGTACGAGAAGCGCCGCTCCACCCGCGCGGGCAACCCGGCCGCCCGGAAGAAGAAGCCCAAGCGCTCCTGAGGCGCCGCTCCTTGACGCCCCACCTCCCGTGCGCGCAATATTCATCACATGGTGAATTTTACCGGTCATGCCATCCAGGCACACGACCTCACCGTCGTACGCGGCGACCGCACCGTCCTGCGCGGCCTGGACTTCGCCGTACAGCCCGGCCGGACAACCGGCCTCCTCGGCCCCTCCGGCTGCGGCAAATCGACCCTCATGCGCGCCATCGTCGGCACCCAGGCCAAGGTCACCGGCACCCTCGACGTCCTCGGCCGCCCCGCCGGCGACCCCTCCCTGCGCGCCCGCATCGGCTACGTCACCCAGGCCCCCTCCGTCTACGACGACCTCACCGTCCGGCAGAACCTCGACTACTTCGCCGCCGTCCTGCTCCCCGGCGGCCGCCACCGCGACGCCCGTACGGAAGCGGTCACCCGCGCCCTCACCGACGTCGACCTCGCCTCACACGCCGACGCCCTCGCCGGAAACCTCTCCGGCGGCCAGCGCAGCCGCGTCTCCCTCGCCGTCGCCCTGCTCGGCACCCCGGAACTGCTCGTCCTCGACGAGCCGACCGTCGGCCTCGACCCCGTCCTCCGCCGCGACCTGTGGGCCCTCTTCCACCGCCTCGCCGACGAGCGCGGCACCACGCTCCTCGTCTCCTCGCATGTCATGGACGAGGCCGAGCGCTGCCACCGCCTCCTCCTCATGCGGGGCGGCGAGATCCTCGCTGGGGGCACCTCCCATGCCGAAGGCTATGAGGGAGACACCCCCGAAGCACTGCGCCGCCGCAACGACACCGCCACCGTCGAAGACGCCTTCCTCCGCCTCGTCGACGCCGCCAACGCCCTCCAGGAGGCCCGGCGATGAACACCTCCCGGGTCCTCGCCACCACCGCCCGCGTCCTCCGCCAGCTGCGTCACGACCCCCGCACCATCGCCCTGATGCTCCTCGTCCCGGTGCTGATGATCAGCCTCCTCCGGTACGTGTTCGACGGCAGCACCGGCACCTTCGACGCCATCGGCGCCTCCCTGCTGGGCATCTTCCCGCTGATCACCATGTTCCTGGTGACCTCGATCGCCACCCTGCGCGAACGCACCTCCGGCACCCTGGAGCGCCTCCTGGCCATGCCCCTCGGCAAGGCCGACCTGATCGTCGGCTACGCCCTCGCCTTCGGCCTGCTCGCCATCGTCCAGTCCGCCCTCGCCACCGGAACGGCACTCTGGGTCCTCGGCCTGACCGTCACCGGCTCACCCTGGCTGCTGCTCCTGGTCGCCCTGCTCGACGCCCTGCTCGGCACCGCCCTCGGCCTCTTCGTCTCGGCGTTCGCCGCCTCGGAATTCCAGGCGGTCCAGTTCATGCCGGCCGTGATCTTCCCGCAGCTGCTCCTGTGCGGCCTGCTCACCCCGCGCGACACCATGCAGCCGGCCCTCGAAACCCTCTCCGACGCCCTGCCCATGTCCTACGCGGTCGACGCGATGAACGAGGTCCTCCGGCACACCGACGTGACCGCCGACTTCCTCCACGACACCCTCGTCGTCGCCGGCTGCGCCCTTCTCGTCCTCGTCCTCGGCGCGGCCACCCTCCGCCGCCGCACCCCCTGACACCGCCCGCCCCTCGGACACACCCGCCCCGACGGGCATCCCGGTGCGAGGATGGCGTCACGTACCCCCGTCCGGCGAGGTGAACTTCAGCCATGACCCAGACAGTCGCAGTCCTTGGCACCGGAAAGATCGGCGAAGCGCTGCTCAGCGGCATGATCCGGGCGGGCTGGCCCACCGCACACCTCCTGGCCACCACCCGCCGCACCGACCGCGCCGAGGAGCTCCACGCCCGCTACGGCGTGGAAACCGTCACCAACGCCGACGCCGCCAAGCGCGCCGACACCCTCATCCTGGCCGTCAAGCCCCAGGACATGGGCAAGCTCCTCGACGAGCTCGCCCCCCACGTCGCCCCCGACCGCCTCGTCATCAGCGCCGCGGCCGGCATCACGACCACCTTCATCGAAGAGCGCCTCCCCGCCGACACCCCCGTCGTCCGCGTCATGCCCAACACGCCCGTCCTGGTCGACGAAGGCATGTCCGTCATCTCGGCCGGCAGCCACGCCACCGGCGACCACCTCGCCCACGCCGAAGAGATCTTCGGCGGCGTCGGCAAGACCCTCCGCGTCCCCGAGTCCCAGCAGGACGCCGCCACCGCCCTCTCCGGCTCCGGCCCGGCGTACTTCTACTTCCTCGTCGAAGCGATGACCGACGCCGGCATCCTCCTCGGCCTGCCCCGCGCCCAGGCCCACGACCTCATCGTCCAGGCCGCGATCGGCGCCGCCGTGATGCTCCGTGACAGTGGCGAGCACCCGGTCAAGCTCCGGGAGGCCGTGACCTCCCCGGCCGGCACCACCATCAGCGCCATCCGCGAGCTCGAGAACCACGGCGTACGCGCCGCCCTGATCGCCGCCCTCGAAGCCGCCCGCGACCGCAGCCGCGAACTCGCCACCGGCAACGGCTGAGCGCGCACACCGTCGGCCCCGCCACCCCGGGGTCCGACGGCCCACGTTCGCGTCACCGCGGCTTCTCCCATCTCCTTGGGAGCAGGGCCGAAGTTGACACGGCTTTGATCGCTCCGTACTGTTCTCCGGGTTGTCCGACGTGAGCGCCGACTCCGGTCGGTCCCCGGACAGCCATTCCGCAAGAACCACCCCAAGCGAGCGACGTTCCGTCGCCCCGCTTTCCGTGCGCTTTTGCGAAATGAGGAATCCCCGTTCGAACGAGCGCGACCCCGATTAGCGTCGGAGTCAGGGAATCCGCTAAAGTCTCACTCGTCGGAACGGCCCAAACAGCCGGAAAGACAACCCCCTCTGACGGGGAATCAGGCCCGAAAGGATCTGATAGAGTCGGAACCGCCGGAAAGGGAAAGCGCGAAAGCGCAGAACAGCCCGGCAGCCCGCTCCAGCGGGTGGCAGAAACGGACACCGGATCTGCTAGACTGGAAACACGAAATACCGAAGGGAAGCGCCCGGAGGAAAGCCCGAGAGGGTGAGTACAAAGGAAGCGTCCGTTCCTTGAGAACTCAACAGCGTGC
>NZ_JBEPEL010000112.1:0-20270 GCF_040300825.1 Streptomyces sp. NPDC000229 | reverse complement strand
GGTGGCGCCGAAGGCGACGAGCTGCGCGTGCTGGAAGCGGATCTCCTGCTTGGCGCGGGCGAAGAACTCGGTGTCGCGCGGGTTGGCCCCGGGCCGTGAAGGGGTGCGGGTGTCGGACCGGGGGTCAGACCACTTGGTGGAGCCAGCGGACCGGGGCGCCTTCGCCGGCGTAGCGGAAGGGCTCGAGTTCGTCGTCCCAGGGCTTGCCGAGGAGCCGGGCGATCTCCGCCTCCAGCTGGGTCTCGCCCTGGGCGGAGCGTACGAGCGCGGCGCGGAGGCGGTCCTCGGGGATCAGGATGTCGCCGTGGATGCCGGTGACCGCGTGGAAGATGCCCAGCTCGGGCGTGGCGCTGTAGCGCTCGCCCTCGGCGGTGGAACAGGGCTCGGCGGTGACCTCGAAGCGCAGCATCTGCCAGCCGCGCAGCGCGGAGGCGAGCTTGGAGGCGGTGCCCGGTTCGCCCTGCCAGGAGAACTCCGCTCTCCAGGTGCCCGGGGAGGCCGGCTGCCGGATCCAGTCGAGTTGGACCCTCGCACCGAGCACTCCCGCCACCGCCCATTCGACGTGCGGGCACAGCGCGCGCGGTGCGGAGTGTACGTACAGGACTCCACGTGTCGTCACCGGGACCTCCAGTGTGGGACGAGGTTCGCCTTTCCCAGCGGCCTCAGTAAACAGCATCGGGAGTGAAACTCCGCAAAAGGGACAGCATGTGACGTGATGTAATTTACCGGAGCCGGTTGGCGAAGGCGCCTGACGGTTCGACGGGGAAAAGCTACCGTGCGCCGGGGCGCTTGGGATGACGTACGGTCTGCCCGGGGGACCTTGACACCAAGCTTTCACTCGCCAGGACGCCGACGAAAGGGCTACCGGATGCCCGACAGCCGACGAGGCCGGATACGACCGCTCGCCGCGTGGGCGGCTGCCGCTGCCCTGGTGGCGGGCGCGGCGCTGTCCGGGTGCGAGGTGGAACCGGAGCGCGGGCCGGGCGTGGCGTCGCGCCCCTCCCCCTCACCCAGACCGACCCCCGCGTGGGACCCGAGCCCCGCCTCGATCGCGGCCGTCGGGGACTCGATCACCCGCGGCTTCGACGCGTGCGGGGTGCTGGTGGACTGCCCGGAGGCGTCCTGGGCGACCGGCGGCGACGCACGGGTGAACAGCCTCGCGCGGCGGCTCCTCGGACCGTCGGCGCTGCCCACCCGCAGCTGGAACCTGGCCAGGTCCGGCGCGCGGGTGGCGGAGCTGCCGAGCCAGATGACGAAGGCCGCGGCGAAGAAGCCGGGACTCGTGGCGGTGATGGTCGGCGCGAACGACGCCTGCCGGGACAGCAGCGACCTGATGACACCGGTCCCGGACTTCCGCGCCTCGTTCGAGGAGGCGATGCGGGAGCTGCGCAAGGCGTCGCCGAAGAGCCAGGTGTACGTGTCGAGCGTGCCGGACTTGAAGCGGCTGTGGTCGACCGGCCGGGGCAGCGCGCTCGGCAAGCAGGTGTGGAAGCTGGGCGTCTGCGCGTCGATGCTGGGTGACGCCGACAACCTGGGCGTGGCGGCCGAGGAGCGGCGCGAGGAGGTGTACGAGCGGGTGGTGGCGTACAACGAGGTGCTCCGGGACGTGTGTGCGAAGGACCGGTTGTGCCGGTACGACGGCGGGGCGGTGTTCGACTACCGGTTCACCGGCGAGCAGCTCAGCCCGTGGGACTGGTTCCACCCGAGCAGGAACGGCCAGGAGCGGCTGGCGGAGATCGCGTACCGGATCATCACCGCATGAGTGCACGATGTGAACCGGGCGGCCGGCTGGCCGACGGTACGGCTGTCCATCGCTGGGTCCTGGAGCGGGGCGGCACCCGGGTGGGGGTGCTGACGTACGGCGGCATCGTGCAGTCGGTGGAGGTGCCCGACCGGGACGGTGCCGTGGCGAACGTGGTGCTGGGGTACGGCTCCCCCGCCGGTTACGAGGCCGATCCGGGGCCGTACTTCGGGGCCCTGGTGGGGCGGTACGCGAACCGGATAGCCGGCGGGGCGTTCACCCTGGACGGCCGCGCCTACCGGCTGGCCCGCAACGGCGGCCCGAACAGCCTGCACGGTGGCGAGCGCGGGTTCGACAAGCGGGTGTGGGAGGCGGAGGCGGTCGACGGCGGCGTACGGCTGTCGCGGGTGAGCCCGGACGGCGAGGAGGGGTTCCCCGGGCGGCTGGAGGTCTCCGCCGCGTACACCCTGGACGCGTCGGGCGCGCTGCGGATCGCGTACGAGGCGGTCACGGACGCGCCGACGGTCGTGGCCCTGACGAACCACACGTACTGGAACCTGGGCGGCGCGCACGAGATGCGGCTCGCGGCCGGGCACTTCACGCCGCTGGACGGTGCCGCGATCCCCACGGGTGAGATCGCGAAGGTGGACGGCACCCGGCTCGACTTCCGTACGTCGCGCCCGGTGGGCACGGGTCTCGACCACAACTTCGTGCTGGACGGTGACGGTGACCGCGACGGCCCGGCGGCGGAGCTGTACTCGCCGGTCACCGGACGGCTGCTGACGGTCCGTACGACCGAGCCGGGCCTCCAGGTGTACGCGCCCGACCACCTGGACGGCGTCGCCCTGGAGACCCAGGCCTTCCCCGACTCCCCGAACCGGCCGCAGTTCCCGAGTACGGTCCTGCGGCCCGGCGAGGTGTACGCGTCGGAGACCGTGTACGCGTTCGGGATCCGCTAGTCCGTTCCACCGACCGTCAGCGTGGCGCGGAGACGGGTGTCGGTCAGGGAACGGCCGACGTGGATCTCGTACGTACCGGAGATCGCCGTCCACCCGCCGGTCTTCTCGTCCCAGATCTCGAACGCCCGTCGGGGGAGCCCGATCTCGGCCTCCACGGTCTCGCCGGGGCCCGCCTCGACGCCCGCGAAGCCGGCCAGCCGGCGGGCCGGGCGCCCCATCCGGTCGTCCACGGGGGCGACGTACAGCTGGACGGTCTCGCGGCCGGGGCGGGAGCCGGTGTTGCGGACGCGGATCGTGGCGCTCTCCGGGGACAGTTCCAGGGCCTCGTACGCCCAGGTGGTGTAGCCGAGGCCGTGGCCGAAGGGGTACGCGGGCGTGGTGCCGGCCCGGTCATAGGCGCGGTAGCCGGTGAAGAGGCCCTCGCGGTAGTGGAGTTCGCCGTTCACCGGGGTGACCTCGGTGACCGGGGCGTCGGCGAGCGCGGCCGGCCAGGTGGTGGGCAGGCGGCCGCCGGGTTCCTCGGCACCGAGGAGCACGTCGGCGAGCGCGGCGCCGCCTTCCTGGCCGGGGAACCAGCTCAGCAGCACGGCGGCCACGTCGTCGCGCCAGGGCATCTCGACGGGGGAGCCCGCGTTGACGACCACGACGGTGTCCGGGTTGGCGGCGGCGACGGCCCGCACGAGGTCGTCCTGGCGGCCGGGGAGCTTCAGGTCGGCACGGTCGAAGCCCTCGGACTCGACCCGCTCGGTGGTGGCGACCACGACGATCGCGGTGTCGGCGGCGCGGGCGGCCTCGGCGGCCTCGGCGATCAGCTCGTCGGGGTCGCGCCGCGGCCCGAGGTGGACCAGGGAGAACATCACGCCCGGCAGCGGCGCCGCGTGCTCCTGGCCGAGCGGGTGGAACAGCGACACCTCGACCGGCACGCCCTCGGTGAGGGCGGCCTTGCCGCGTTCCAGCGGGGCGCCGAAGAACGCCTCGAAGGGGTCGGCCTCGTCGCCCATCTCCTGGACGCCGTCGTAGAGGATCTCGCCCGCGACGGTGAGGGTGAAGGCGCCGAGGCCGCGCGTGCCGAAGGCGTGCTCGCCGCTCTCGCGGGGCGTGAAGGTGCCGGTGACCTCGATGCTGTGCAGGGTGTCGTAGGTGACGCCCTCGGGGAGGTCGTCGCCGATCCACTGGACCTGGCCGCCGGGCAGGGACCCTTCGCCGAGGACGTTCCCTTCCGCGTCGCGGCAGACGGCGCGGAGCGTGAAGCCCTGTCCGGCGGGGGTGAGTTCGTCGCTGGGGTCGGCGCCGACGGCGTAGGCCAGCGCATCGGCGGGGAGGGCGGCGGTGAGACCGTCGAGCGGGGAGACGATGTGGTCGGGGAAGACCTGCGCGGAGCCGCCGCCGAGGACGCGGGCGTCGCGGGCCGCGGCGCCGATGAGCGCGACGGTGCGGCCTCGCGTGAGGGGCAGGGCGCCCTGGTTCCGTACGAGGACGAAGGAGCGGCGGGCGATCTCACGGGCGAGGGCGTCCCCGTCGAGAGGCGCCGGCAGCTCGGTGACGGCCGGCTCCGCGCCGTCCAGGGCGCCGACGCGGGCGGCGAGGCGCAGTACGTTGCGTACGGCTCCGTCGACGACCGTCTCGTCGACCTCGCCGGCCCGCACGGCTGCGGCGAGCGCCTCGCCGTACACCGTCCGGGGGCCGGGCATGGCGACGTCGAGGCCGCCTTCGACGGCACCCTTGGTGTCGCGGGCGGCCATCCAGTCGGAGACGTTGCAGCCGTCGAAGCCCCACTCGCCGCGCAGCACCTCGTTGACCAGGTGGTGGTGCTCGGTCATGGTGCGGCCGTTGACCTGGTTGTAGGCGGTCATGATGCCCCAGGGGCGGGCGTTCTCGACGATCGCCTCGAAGGGGGCGAGGTAGATCTCGCGGAGCGTCCGGTCGTCGATCCTGTTGTCGACGGTGAAGCGGTCGGTCTCGGCGTCGTTGGCGACGAAGTGCTTGACGGTGGTGCCGACGCCGCCGTCCTGGACGCCCAGGACATAACCGGTGCCGATCTCGCCGGTGAGGTACGGGTCCTCGCTGTACGCCTCGAAGTGGCGGCCGCCGAGGGGTGAGCGGTGCAGGTTGACGGTGGGGGCGAGGAGGACGTGGACGCCCTTGCGTCGGGCCTCCTGGGCGAGGAGCCGGCCGGCGCGGCGGGCGAGGGCGGGGTCCCAGGTGGCGGCGAGCGCGGTGGGGGACGGCAGGGCGACGGACGGGTCGTCGGCGGTCCAGCGGACGCCGCGTACGCCGATCGGGCCGTCGGACATGACCAGCGACTTCAGGCCGATCTCCGGGAGGGCGGGCAGGGACCACATGTCCTGTCCGGCCAGGAGACGGGTCTTGGCGTCCAGGTCGAGCGTGGCGAGTGCTGCCGCGACGGCCCTCTCGCGCGCCTCTTCACGTGCCTCGTCGCGCGCCTCTTCGTGCCGGGTGCCGGTCGGGTCTGTCACTGTCGTACCTCCGTGTCGGCGTGCGTGCAGTGCGCTCATGGTGCGCCCTTTACCTGTAGGGCGGTAGGTTTCGTTATCTTTCCGTAATAGAAGATGTGGAGTGCGCGGATGGCAGCGGCCAGGGCCAGGAGCGAGGAGCGGCGTGCCGAGATCGTGCGCGCGGCCCTCGAAGTGATCGCCGAGCGGGGCTACCGGGGCGCGTCGCTCGGGGCGGTCGCCGAACGGGTCGGCCTGACCCAGCAGGGGCTCCTGCACTACTTCCCCACCAAGGAGGCCCTGCTCGTCGCGGTCCTGGAGGAGCGCGACCAGTGGGACACGGGCGGGAGCGGGGCCCGTGAGGGCTGGCGGCTCGACCTGCTGGACTCGCTCGTCGAGTACAACGCGATGCGACCGGGCATCGTGCAGACGTTCTCGGCGCTGCTCGGTGAGAGCGTGACGGAGGATCACCCGGCGCGGGAGTTCTTCACCCGCCGTTACGCCCAGGTGCGGGGCGAGATGGCAGCCGTCCTGCGGGCGGCGTACGGGGACCGGCTGCCCGGCGGGCTGACCCCCGAGCAGGCGGCACCGCTGATGACGGCCGTGATGGACGGACTCCAGTACCAGTGGTTGCTGGATCCGGACGCGGTGGACATGCCGGCCGCCTTCCGGGACTTTCTGCGGCTGTTGGGGGCGCGATAGCGTTCCGGCACCCCTACGGAAGGCTGCGCCTGTGTCACGAATACGGTTGCGTACGACGCTCGTTGCCGCGCTCGCCGCGCTGACGGTTTCCACGCCTCCCTCCCAGGCGGCATCCCCCGCCGTGGAGCCCACCGTCGAGGAGGCCCGTCTCGACCGGGCCGTACCGCGGGAGATCCTCGCGCGCAGCGGATTCGACACGGTGGCGCCCGAGTTCGCCGCCGCGCTGGGTGGTGCCGGGTCGTACGCGGCGGCCGAGCGGGCCGTCGTACGGCACGCCTCGCGGCTGTGGCAGCGGGCGGTGGACCGGACGCAGGGACGGGGACCGGCGCGGGGCGACCTGAGCCGGGACGACGACCGGCCGCTGTACTGGGCGCGGCTGGCCATGACCCGTGAACTGCGCTCGTGGGAGCCGGGCTTCACCCTGTCCCCGGCCGCGCGGGCGCGGCTGCTGGACCGGCTGGAGACCGCCTCGCGCGGCCAGGACGCGATCCGCTTCCCCGCCGGGAAGGGCGTCAAGCGGGTGCTGATGACCGGGTTCGACCCGTTCACGCTGGACCGGGACATCCGGATCAGCAACCCGTCGGGCGCGGCGGCGCTGGCGCTGGACGGGACGCTGATCCGGACGGCGGACGGGCGCCTCGCCCGGGTGGAGACGGCGGTGTTCCCGGTGCGCTGGGCGGACTTCGCGGACGGCGAGGTGGAGCGGACGCTCCGGCCGCACCTGCCGCGCGTGGACGCCTTCACGACGGTGAGCCAGGGCCGGGTCGGCCGCTTCGACATCGAGCGGTTCAACGGGGCCTGGCGCGGTGGGTTCGGCGACAA
Organism: Streptomyces sp. NPDC000229; assembly: GCF_040300825.1. Lineage (NCBI taxonomy): Bacteria > Bacillati > Actinomycetota > Actinomycetes > Kitasatosporales > Streptomycetaceae > Streptomyces > Streptomyces sp. NPDC000229. Next base: position 13,593 of record NZ_JBEPEL010000112.1, on the reverse strand, counting down.
CGAGAACGTGTCCGAGAAGGGCCTCGTACCGGTCTCGGACCCGGCGTCCCAACCGCAGTGGACCACGACGACCCTGCCGTACGCGAAGATCGTCGCGGCCGGCACGGGCCGGTTCCCGGTGTACGACAACACGTCGGTGACCGAGGTCCCTGCGGGCGGTACGGCCCCGGTGGTCCGGCCGGAGGGCCCGACCCCGGGTTCGGCGGCCCGCGCGGGCGGCGGCGGGGACTACCTGTCCAACGAGATCGCGTACCGCGCCACACTGCTGCGCGACCGGCTGGGCCTGGCGGACCTGCCGGGCGGGCATGTGCACACGCCGGTCCTCCAGTTCGGCGCGGGCAACACCGGCGCGGTGACCGACCCGGAGTTCCTGCGCAACCGGGCGGACATCACGTCCCAGGTCAGGTCCGTCATCGCGGTGGCCGCAGCGGGGAGTTGAGTCAGCGGACGGCGGCCAGGATGTGGCTGTGGCCGTACTGCCAGACCACGCCCACATGCTCGAACCCGGCCTCGCGCAGCAGGTCCAGGTGGCTGGAGATGGTCAGGTCGTTGCCCTCGCAGCGCGGGTGCCGGTGGCTCCCGCGCCGGTCGAGGAAGCGCGCCAGCTCCGGGTCGGAGGCGGCGCCCGACCACCAGGACTCCCAGTCGTCGTGGGAGAAGGTCAGGTGCCGTTCGGCGTGGCGGCGTCCGATGTCGACGGCCAGCTCGGAGACCTTGGGCGAGTCCGGGCTGATGTGGTCGCCGTTGACGAGGACGCCGCCGGGGCGCAGCCGCCCGGCCAGTTCCCGGTAGACCCGGCGCAGGGTGGGGCGGTCCAGGTAGTGCAGGGCCGTCGCCGACACGGCCGCGTCCACCGGGCGGTCCAGGGCGAGCGCGTCGAGCCAGCCGGGGTCGCCGATCATCGCCTCGACGTAGCGCAGGGCGGAGCCGTAGTACGTGCTGCCCAGCTCCAGCAGGAGCGGGTCGCCGTCCACGGCGAGCACCTCCGCGCCCGGGAGGCGGCCTGCCAGCCGTGCCGCCAGGGAGCCCGGTCCGCTCCCGAGGTCCAGGACGAGCGGCGGCTCGGTCTGGCCGCGCGTCACATGCTCGACCACGTCCGCGATGACGGTGAAGCTCTCCTCGCGGTCGACCGCGTACCGCTGTTGCTGGTCCTCCCAGCGCTCCACCCACCGCGCGGCCGTCACCGCGTTCATTCCCATAGCCGCCCGTGTCCTCCACACCTCACGACCCGCTTCTGCTATTGAAAATCATTGCAGATTGGCGAGCGTGGCGAGCAGCCTTTCCATCTCTTCGGGTGTGTTGTGCACATGGAGGCTCACGCGTACGGATCCGTCCCTGTCGCCCCTCCCGGCCTGGCAGTGGCCGTCGGACCGCACCATGAACCCGTGGCTGAAGAGGATGAAGCCCAGGTCGTGGGCGTCGATCGCCCGGTGCCGGAAGGTCACCAGACTCCGCCGCCGCTGCACCTCGGACCCGGCCGCCAGGCTGGTGCGGCAGCCGAGGACCTCGTAGGTGCCCTCCATCCGGCTGAGCCCGTCGGTCAGCAGGGAGGTCAGCGCCACGGTCCAGCGTTCGATCCGGTCGGTCCCGGCCTCCTCCAGCCAGTCGAGCGCCGCCACCAGGGAGGCGATGCCGACCGTGTTCGGGGTGCCCCGCCAGCCGCCCGGCCGGAAGTCGGGACCGCGCCGCCGCCGGGCCCACACCGCGCCCGTACCGGGCAGGGCGAGCGCCTTGTGGCCGGAGAACACCACGAAGTCCACGTCCAGGTCGGCCACGGACACCGGCAGGTGCCCGACGCTCTGCGCGGCGTCCAGGCAGATGGGGACGTCCGGCCCGACGACCCGGCGGAGGCGGTGCACGTTCATGTCGGCGCCGTACACGTGGTGCACGTGCGTGGCGGCCACGAAACGGGTACGGGGGCCGACGATCGCCGCGAGCGCCGCCGGATCGTAGTCGCCGGAGGCCGCCTGGTACGGCAGCTCCCGGACCCGGATGCCCACGCCCTGGCGGGCCAGCAGCTCCTGGACCTCCAGCCAGGGCGACAGGTTGGCCTGGTGGTCCTGGAACGGGACGACGATCTCGTCCCCGTCGGCGAGGAGTTCGGGCAGCCAGTCCCGGGCGACCGAGCGCAACCCCTCCGTCGTCCCGCTGGTGAAGTGCACGGCCGACCGGTCCGGTTCCGGATCGCCCAGGAACCGCTTGACCCGCTCGCGGGCGTCCTCCACCAGCGCGGTGGTGGAGTTGGCCCAGGGGTAGGAGCCCCGGCCCGCGTTGGCGTTGGAGGTGGTGAGATAGCGCTGGACGGCGTCCAGCACGGCCCGCGGCTTCTGCGCGGTGGCCGCGCTGTCCAGGTAGGCCAGATCCGGGTGGCCGACGACGATCGGGAACTGGGCGCGCAGCGCCCGCTGCCAGCGCTCCAGCTCCTGGAGGACATCCGCCACCTCAGTCACGCACCAGTGGCGCGCCCGCGTCCCGCCAGGCCACGATGCCGCCGGCCAGGCTGCGTACGTCGGGGTGGCCCATGCGCGTCAACAGGGCGGCGTACCGGGCTGACTTCTCCCCCACTGGGCACGCCAGCAGCACCGGCTGCCGCTTGCCGAAGGGCAGGCCGCCCCGCAGGAGTTCGTCGAACAGCTCGTCGACGATGTTCACCGAGCCGTCGATGTGCAGCGCGGCGTACGCGAACGGGCCGCGCAGGTCGATCACCAGCGGCCGCTGCTCCGCGATCCACTTCTGGGCGTCGGCGACGTCGATGACGGTGGCCGTACGGGCCTCCGTGTCGGTGAGCGTGGCCACCGAGTTCTTCACCGGCGGCCGCCCCAGCAGCTCGGGGCGGCGCTCCCGTACGTACCCGAGGTAGCTCTCGACCCGGTCGCAGACGATGAAGACGGCTGTCTTCCGCTCCGCCGACTCCCCGTCCAGGGCCTTGAGGTGGCGTACCGCTCCGAAGTACGCGGCTCCGCCGGTCGGTCCGGCGAGCAGACCGCAGCGGCGCAGCAGGGTCACCATCCCGTCGATGGCCTCGTCGGCGCTCACCGCCTCGATGGTGTCGTAGGTGGCCGGGTCGAAGAGGCCGACCTCCTGCACCTCGTCGGCGGTACGGATGCCGGGGATGAAGTCGCTCTTCTCGCCGACGAGCCCGACGACGTTCACCGCCGGGTCGTGGGCGCGCAGAGCCCTGGCGACGCCGGTGGACGATCCGGCGGTGCCGACGCAGGCGATGAACCAGTCCGGGGCCCGGCCGTCGAGGTCCGCGATGATCTCGGGGCCGGTACCGGAGGCGTGCGCCTCGGCGTTGAGGGCGTTGAAGTACTGGTCGGTGTGGAAGTGGGCGCTGCCGGGCCGGTTCAGCCGCTGGTGGAAGAGGGTCAGCGGGTCGTCGGTGTCGGTCGGGTCGAGGCACTCGGACCGCCCCGGCAACTCCTCGATCTCGGCGCCCAGGAGAAGGAGCAGGTCCTTGATCTCGGGGATGCGCATCCGGTTGGTGACGCTCTTGAACGGCAGGCCGTGCAGGCCCGCGATGAGCGCGAGCGCCTTGGCGGTGTTGCCGCTGGACAGTTCGACGACCGTTTCGCCGCGCTCCCTGGCGGCGGCGAGGCCGTCGCGGGCCATGTTCCACGCGGCCCGGTCCTTCAGGGAGCCGAAGGGGTTGAGCATCTCCAGCTTGGCGTAGAGGTCGATGGTGCGCAGACCATGGACCTCGGGGTCGATACGCACCAGCGGTGTGCCGCCGATGGCGTCGGTGATGCTGTCGTACCTCATGTGCGCTGTCCCCCCGGTCGTGTGATCGGCCAGTACTGCTCGTCGAGGCACCATTTCCAGGACTCCCCTTCCTGGTGAACGGCGACTTTGCGGGCGACGGGCTGCTGCTGGGCGTGGGTGGCGCCGAAGTCCATGCAGTAGCCGGCGGTGTTGGGGAAGACGAGGAGGTCGCCGGGGCGCGGCAGCCGGGGCAGGTGGACGGTGCGGCGGGTGATCAGGTCCGACTCCAGGCAGAGGTTGCCCATCAGGTGGACGGGCGCCGGCCCCTCCCGCGGGCCGTCGTCGCGGGGCAGGAGGACGGGGTCCATGAGGACACCGTGGTCCTCCAGGCCGACGTCACCCGCGTTCATCGCGAGGCGCACCAGGTGCTCGCCCGTTTCCGTGTGCCGTACGTCCAGCACCCTGCCGAGCGTGAGCCCGCACTGGTCCACCAGGGCCCGGCCGGGCTCGACGTACAGCTCGTGGAGGCTCTCCAGCAGCAGGGTGCCCAGCGGCCGGCCGCCGAGGCCGGCGGCGGGGCGCGCCAGCAGCTCGTCGAGGTAGTCGGCGCCGGCGAGGGGGCGGTGCGCCGGGTAGAGGCCGAGGGAGCCCTTGAGGGTGCCGCTCTCCATGCGGAGGCCGTAGCCGTGGCCGCCCCAGGTCATGGGCGGGCGGTGGCCCATGACCGCGTGGGTGAGCGCGGTGGTGTACCGGTCCCACTGTTCGGCATGGGCGAGGTAGTTGACGCCGAAGCCGCCACCGACGTCGATGGCGCGCGGGGAGAAGCCGCGCGCCTGCATCTCCTCCATGGCCCGCAGGCAGCCTTCGAGGGCGGCCGCCTTCTCGTCCAGGCTCGTGGTGTCGAGGTGGTAGCCGACGCCGATCGGCTCCAGCTCGTCCCGGTGCCGGTCGACCGTGTCCAGCAGGTGCTGCAGGGACCGTGCCGGGGAGCCGAAGCGGCTGCGGCGGGACAGCAGGGTGGTGCCGGACGTCTCGAACTCGGAAAGCCGCAGCACGATGCGGAGCCGGGGCAGACCGTATTCCCGTACCAGACCGGCGGCCTGCTCCACCTCCCCGGGGCCGTCGGCGTTGACGACCGCCCCGGCGCGGGTGGCCAGCCACAGGAATTCCGGGTCCTTGGGTCCGGTCGTCATGATCCGGTCGCCCGTCCATCCGGACGCCAGGGCGTGCTGCAACTCGCCGAGCGACGCGGCGTCCAGAGCGGCGTCCGTGGTGACCAGCCGCCGGACCAGCGCGCTGGAGCGGTTCGCCTTGTGCGCGAAGAAGATCCGGCCGGTGAGCCGGTGACGGCGGAAGACGGAACGGAAGCGCTCCACGTTCTCCGCGATCTGGTCCGGCAGCACGACGTTCAGGGGTGAGCCCAGCGCGTCCACCAGGGTGTGGAGGAACGATCCTCCCGACTCCAGGAGGGCGGCCGACCGCTCCTCCAGGCGCGGTTCCAGGTGCAACGGCTCCCCGGCCGTGCCCGCTGTGTTCGTCCCGCCCTTGTCCGTCCCGTCCTTGTTCGTCCGAGCCGTGCTCATCCCAGCCGTGCTCATCCCAGCTGTTCCTCCCGCGAGGAATACCGACCGGCGCCCGTCGTCGTCCCGCTCTTTATGCCCAACTTTCCCTGACGGGATGGCGGCGGGGAAGGAGACGGCCGGATTCAGCCGTTGTGGATGGTCACGTCACGCCCAGCGTGATCCCCAGCCCCATCAGTGTGGCGCCGATGGCGCGGTTGAGGGCCTTCTGGGCGCGCAGCATCGACGTACGCAGCCGGGAGTGGGAGAAGAAGAGCGCCACCAGACCGAACCAGGCCAGGTGGGCGAGGGACATGAACAGGCCGTAGGCGCCCTGCTGCCACCGGGACGTGTCCGGGCCGACGACCTGGGTGAAGGTGGAGACCACGAACAGCGTGGTCTTGGGGTTCAGTACGTTCGTGAGGAAACCGGTGCGCAGCGCGCCCCACCGGGACAGGGTCTGCTTCGGCTCCAGGTCGACGGTCACCTCCGCGCGGGAGAAGAACGTCCGCAGGCCGATGTAGACCAGGTAGGCCGCGCCCACCAGCTTGATCGCGGTGAACAGCGCGGCGTTGGCGGCGATCAGCAGGCCCACGCCCAGCATCGTGTACGTGACGTGGACGAGGACGCCCGCCGCGACTCCCGCGGCGGCGAAGAGGCCGGTCGTCCGGCCGTAGAGGTAGCTGTTGCGCACGACCATCGCGAAGTCGGCGCCCGGGCTGATGACCGCGAGGACCGTGATGGCGGCGACGGCGAGCAGCTCAGGCATGCGCCGTCCGGCCGGTCCTGCCGGCCTTGTCGTCCGCGTCCGTGCCCGCGTCCGTGCCCGCGTCCGCGGGGGAGTCACGCGGTGCCTCCAGGTCGCGGACCATCAGCGTCGCGCCCGCGACGGCACCCGGCATCAGGAACACGGCGACGAACGGCACCAGGAAGGCGAGGGTCAGCGGGACGCCGAAGCCCAGGGTGAGCATGCGGCGGCCGCGCAGCATCGCGAGGCGCTCCTTGAGCTCGACGCGGCGCCGCTGGAGCGCCACCGCCGTGAGCTCCTCGGCCAGGAAGAAGCCGGAGACGCAGAAGCCGAGCACCGGGACGACGGTCTGGCCGACGACGGGGATGAAGCCGAGCGCGAAGAGGGCGATGCCGTACAGCACGACGCGTACGAGGATGCGCAGGCTGTCGCGGGCGGAGATCCACAGTTCGCGCCAGAGCGGGAGCCCGGACCGGGGCACGTCACCGCCCTCGGTGCGGTCGACCTCTTCGGAGAGCGACTCGTAGAAGGGCTGGCCGACGAGGAGCGTCACGGCGGTGAAGGTGACGACGGCCAGGAACAGCCCGAAGGCGAAGAGCAGTGCGGTCAGGAAGCCACGGAAGGCGCCCTGCCAGGGCGAGGACCAGTCGTCCGCGAAAGGCGTCGCCCACGCGGTCAGGTCGTCCGCACCGTACGCCAGACCGGCCAGCGCAGCCGCATACAGCACCAGGGTCACCAGGCCGGGCAGCAGCCCGAAGCCGAACCACCGGCCGTGCCGGCCGACCCAGCGCTGGCCCTTCACCAAGTAACCGAAGCCCACCCCGAGATCACGCATGGGTTCACCCTATCGGCTACCACGCGCACGTCATCGGCGCGCTGACCGGCGAGGTGGTGCTCCGGGCGACCGGCCGGACGCGGGAAGAGCTGTTTCCTCGGCCTGCCCGAGGAGCACGGACCGCGCTTCCGCCCGGTCCTGCCGATGGCCCCGATGCCGGAGCAGCGGGCCGGGCTCGCGGGATTCCAGGACCCGACGCTGCCGTACCCGTTCCTGGGCGCGGGCCGGCCGGAATGGCCCGCGGGCGGGCCCGGCGTACGGGTACACGCGCCGCCGGGTGCGAGCGGAGGGCCGGGTGCGAGCGGAGGGCCGCACCCTGGGTGGGTGCGGCCCTCCGGCACGTGCGTACGCCCCCGTACGGGCGCGGTGATCAGGCGACGTCGAGGTCGACCGTGATGTTGCCGCGGGTGGCCTTGGAGTACGGGCAGACCTGGTGGGCCTTCTCGATGAGCTCCTTGGCGGTGGCGGCGCTCACGTTCGGGATCTTCGCCGAGATCTTGACGATGATCCCGAAGCCCTCGGCGTTCTTGCCGATGCCCACCTCGGCCGTGACCGTCGAGCCGGAGATGTCGGCGCCCTCCTGGCGGGCGACGACACCGAGCGCGCCCTGGAAGCAGGCGCTGTAACCGGCGGCGAACAGCTGCTCGGGGTTGGTGCCCTCACCGGAGCCGCCCATCTCCTTGGGCGGGTTCACGACGACGTCGAGCTTGCCGTCGTTGGTGGCGACGCGGCCGTCACGCCCGTTCTCGGCGGTGGCGACGGCGGTGTACAGAACGTCGGACTGCTGGATCGACATGTAAGAGGTTTCCTCCTGTGATGCGCCGCGACTCGCGCCCACGATCGCGGCGGGCTGGAGGTGAGCCTATCGGGTGAGCGAAACGATCATCTTGCCGGTGTTCTCACCGCGCAGCATCCCGAGGAAGGCCTCGACGCCGTTCTCCATGCCCTCGACGACGGTCTCCTTGTACTTGAGCTCGCCGGAGGCCAGCCACCCGGCGACCTCCTTGACGAACTGCGGCTGGAGGGCGGCGTGGTCGCCGACCAGCATGCCCTGGAGGCGCAGCCGCTTGCCGATGACCAGCGCGAGGTTGCGCGGGGCGGGGGTCGGCTCGGTGCTGTTGTACTGGGCGATCATGCCGCAGATGGTGGCGCGGCCGTGCACGTTGAAGGACGAGATCGCGGCCTCCAGGTGCTCACCGCCGACGTTGTCGAAGTAGACGTCGATGCCGTCGGGGGCGGCTTCCTTGAGCTGGGCCGCGACGGGGCCGTTCTTGTAGTTGAAGGCGGCGTCGAACCCGTACTCCTCGGTGAGGAGCCTGACCTTCTCGTCGGAGCCGGCCGAGCCGATGACCCGGGAGGCGCCCTTGAGCTTGGCCATCTGGCCGACCTGGCTGCCGACGGCGCCGGCCGCGCCGGAGACGAAGACGACGTCGCCCTCCTTGAAGGACGCCACGTCGAAGAGCCCGGCGTAGGCGGTCAGGCCGGTCATGCCGAGGACGCCGAGGTAGGCGGAGAGCGGGGCGAGGGACGCGTCGACCTTGGTGGCGTGCTTGGCGTTGACGTCGGCGTACTCGCGCCAGCCGAGGCCGTGCAGGACGTGGTCGCCGACCGCGAAGCCCTCGGCGTTGGAGGCGACGACCTCACCGACGGCGCCGCCGTCCATGGGGTGGTCGAGCTGGAACGGCGGCACGTACGACTTCACGTCGTTCATCCGGCCGCGCATGTACGGGTCGACCGAGAAGTGCAGGTTGCGGACGAGGATCCGGCCCTCGGCCGGCTCGGCGACGGGCGCCTCGCGGAGGGCGAAGTCCTCGGGCTGGGGCCAGCCGTGCGGGCGGGCGACGAGGTGCCATTCGCGGCCGGACGCGGGAAGAGCGGACATGCTGCGTGCCTCCTGGAATTGCTTCACGCTGTGTTTCTTTCACAACCTGAAACAACCATGCGCCTGGATATTTAAGGTTGTCAAGTAAATGGGTATCCTGGATCCATGTCCAGCAGACGTACAGACCCGCTCACCCTCGAAGTGGTCGAACTGATCGGCACGGTGGTGGCCCGCTACCACGAGGAGTACGAGCAGGCCGCCGCGCAGCACTCCCTGACCGGCGCGCAGGCGCGCGTCCTCGGGCTGCTCGCCCTCCAGCCCACTCCGATGCGCCGCATCGCGCAGTCGCTGCGCTGCGAACCGTCCAATGTGACGGGCATCGTGGACCGGCTGGAGGCACGCGGCCTGGTGGAGCGCCGCCCGGACCCGGCGGACCGGCGGGTCAAGATCGCCGCCGCCACGGACGAGGGCCGCGCCACCGCCGGCCGCCTGCGGGACGCCCTCGACTTCGCCCGCGAGCCCCTGGCCGCCCTCTCGGAAGCCGAGCGCACGGCCCTGCGCGACCTGCTGCGGCGGATGCTGGGGGACGGAGCGGCGTAGCCGCGCCGGCCGACGGCGGGGCCGGGCCCTGGGCGGCGGACCGGACGAGCACGCGCGGGAGGCGGGCACGCCGGTGCCGGACCAGCAGGGGCGCCCTACACGCACCACCAGAGGAACCAGTCGCACGACTCGGTCGGCGTGGGTTCCGGGGTCGGCTCCGCGGGCGGCGGGTCGTCGGGAGCCGGCTCGTCGGGGGCCGGGTCCTCCGGATCGTCGGGGTTGCCGGGCTCGCCGGGATCGCCCGGCGGCGGGTCCTCCGGAGCCGGATCCTCCTGGCCCGGGGCCTCGGGGCTTCCCGGCTCCTCGGGGGCGTCCGACGGCCGCGGGGCGGAAGGGGTGCCGCCCGGCCCGGCTCCGGGGGCGGAGGCGGACGCGCCGGGCGCGCCCGTCGGGGCGCCGGACTCCGGGGTCGCGGCGGCCGAACCGTCCTCGGGGTCGCCCGGCGCGGAGCTCGTCGACACCGGTTCGTTCACCGGACTCGGGCCGTCCGGCGCCTCGGAGCCCTCCGGCTGCTCGGGCGGCGGCTGCGGTACCGCCACGTCGTCCTGCCGTACGGCGGTGGCGGCACCGTCCTCGCCGGGGTGCTCGATCGCCAGCTCCGCCAGGCTCAGCAGTCCGGCCGCCAGGATCAGCGCGACCAACCCGATCAGCAGCTTGCGACCCCGCCGCTTGCGGGCCCGGCGCCCCACCGGGCGCGACCGCCGGGAAGCGGGCTGGGCGCGGCGCGCCTGCCCACGCGCACGACGAGACTCCGCAGGCGGATGCACGTCGTCCCGGTCCAGCTCGTAGACGTGTTCCGCCGCGGACGTCTGGGGATCGTGCCGGAGCTCCTCGACGGGCGTACCGCACCCGGCACAGGCCAGGGCGCCGTTGAGGTGCCGCTGACACTGGTCGCAGTAATCCATGGCGCCCGCAGATTATGCGGCGCCGGGACACCAGAGGTACTCGCGACTGTGAGGATCCTGTGTGGAAACGGCCAATGTCCGGCGCGCCGCTCGATTCGTACGCAAGGCATACGGAAGGGGCAGGATGTCGGCATGAGAGCCCCCGGCACCCCCTCCGCCCCATTTGGTCCCCTCGACTTCCAGCTCGTCCTGCTGCGCCGGATGGCCGACCACCAGCCGGGCCTGGTCGAGGACGCCCGCCGTGAGCTGGGCGTGTCCATCGCCGGCATGCGGGAGGCCAACCGCCGCTGGCAGGCCATGACCCGCTCCCCCGGTTCCCGGGGCGCACTCGCCCGCTACCGCTCCGTGCTCGGCGAGCCCGAGTCCCGGACCCGCCGCACCATCGGCGACCTGGAGTGCGACGCGCTGCTGTGGCCGGTACCGCTCTGGCCCGACCTCCGCTTCGAGGTGCTGGCCGCGCCCGGCGGCGGCCCGGTGTGGAACGAGTGGCTCGTCCGCGCCCCCGGGGCGGCCGGCCCCGAACTGCGCAACGTCGCCGACCTGCGCCCGTGGAGCTGCACCGTCGACGAGGTGGCCCGCGCCTTCCCGCCGGCCCGCCCGATGGAAGGCAGCGCGCCCACCCGGTGGCGGCTGGCGTTCACGCCGCCCGACGGGGCTCGTTGCGTGGCCGAGTTCACCTGGGGGCTGCTCCAGCGGCTCGTACAGGCACCCCGGCGTGTCGTAGCTCCTTCGGCCGCTGCGTGTCACCCCGTCAGCTTCCCCGGCGCGCGCCGCGCGCCCCGCGAACGCACGATGCGAGGACGTACCGCTCCTGGGAGGATCCGCACCGTGACCGTCAGTCTCGAGCAGTTGCGCCGCTGCCATGTCGCCGTCGACCTGGGGGCCGCCAGGACCCGGGTCTTCGTCAAGGGTGCCGGACTCGTCGTCGACGAGCCGAGCGTCGCCGCCGTCAACACGCGCACCGGCGCGCTGATCGCCGTCGGCGACTTCGCGGAGAAGATGACCGGCCGCACCCCCGATTACATCCGTGTCGTACGCCCCATCGCCGGTGGCAGCGTCGTCGACATCGAGATGGCCCAGCGGATGCTGCGCCACCTCCTCGGCGAGAAGCTCCGCCGCCAGCTGCGCCGCAAGCCGATGCTGCGGGCCGCCGCGTGCACCCCGCACGACAGTGACCCGCTCGCCCAGCGCGCCACGATCGAAACGCTCGTCGGGCTCGGCGCCCGCCGGGTGGAACTCGTCGACACGCTGATCGCGGCGGCGGTCGGCTGCGGGCTGCCGGTGGAGGAGCCCACCGCCACCATGATCCTGGTGTGCGGGGCGGCCACCACGCAGGTCGCCGTGCTGTCGCTCGGCGCGATCGTCACCGCCGAGCGCATCCCGGTGGGCGGCAACGCCATCGACCACGCCGTCATCCAGTACCTGCGCCACCAGCACGAGCTGATGCTGCCCAGCCAGTCCGTACGCCCCCTCCAGCTCGCCCTGCACGGCAACGGCCTCACTCCGCACGGCCCGGCGTCCACCGAGATCCACGGGCGGGACGTGGCCACGGGCCTGGCCCGCTCGGTGCTCGTCGACACCGCCGCCGTACGCCAGGCGCTGCACACCCCGCTGACGGCCGTGCTCGACGGCATCGGGAAGGTGCTGCGTGACTGCCCGCCCGACCTGGTCGCCGACCTCGTCGACCGCGGGATCATGATGGTCGGCGGCAGTGCGCTGCTGCCCGGCCTGGATCAGATGCTGCGCAAAGCGACCGGGATGCCGGTGCAGATCGCGGAACGGCCCGACATCTGTGCCGTACTGGGGCTCGGGGCCATGCTGGAAGGCCGCGTCCAGCCCATCACGCTCAACCCGCTCGCCGAAGCCGAGTGACGCACGGGTGGCCGGGGGCGGGCTGCCGGAGCTGCTCGAGGCGGTACTGAACGTCGGTACCGACCTCGAGCTGCGCACCACCCTCCAGCACCTCGTGGAGTCCGCCGCCGGACTGACCGACGCGCGGACCGGCGCCCTCGCGGTCGTCGACCCCGACCGCGGCCGCCCGGCCGAGCTGTACACGGTCGGCATGACGGAGGAGGACCGGCGGCACATCGGCAGCCTGCCCGGCGGACCCGACGGCCTCGGCGGACCCGACGGCCTCGGCGTACCGGTCCGGGTCCACACCGAGGTGTTCGGTCACCTCTTCCTGACCGGGAAGCGCGGCGGGCCGTTCACCGAGGAGGACCTGGCGATGGTGCGCGTCCTCGCCTCGCAGGCGGGTATCGCGATCGGCAACGCCCGGCTGTACGAGACGGCCCGGCAGCGGGAGCGGTGGATCGAGGGCGCGGCGGCCGTGACGACGGCGCTGCTGACGGGTGAGGCGGCGGCCGACGCGCTGATGACCGTCGCCGAGCGGGCCCGGCTGCTCGCCGACGCGGCGGCCGGGGTGGTCCTCCAGCCCACCGACGAGGACGGTATGGAGATCGTGGCCGCGTCGACGCCCCACGACCCGGGCGACCTCGTCGGCACGACGATCGCGCCCGGCTCGCCGGTCCTGGTCCCACTGCTCGGCGGGGAACCGGTGTTCATCGAGGACTCGGCGACCGATCCCCGGATGACCACGCACGTCCGTACACGCTTCGGCCCCTCGATGATGCTCCCCCTCCAAAGCGGCGGGAAGCTGATCGGCACCCTCGCCCTGCCGCGCCGGCGGGGCGGCCGCCCGTACACGGCGGTGGAGCGGCAGCTGGCCTCCCAGTTCGCCTCGCAGGCCGCACTCGCGCTGGTCCTCGCGGACGCGCGAGCCGACCGGGAACGGCTCGCCGTGTACGAGGACCGCGACCGGATCGCCCGTGACCTGCACGACCTGGTGATCCAGCGGCTGTTCGCCACGGAGATGATGCTGGAGTCCACCCGGCGACGGGCGTCCGACGCCGTGGCGGTGGACCTGCTGGGCCGGGCGGTGGACGAGCTGGACTCCACCATCCAGGAGGTCCGCACCGCCATTTTCGCGCTCCAGCAGCCCCCGGCCGAGGCGCCCCGGTCCTTCCGCGGCCGGGTGCTGCGCGAGACCGGTGGCGCGGCGGCCCTGCTGGGCTTCCAGCCGTCCGTCCGCTTCACCGGCGCGGTGGACGCCCTGGTCACCGACCCGGTCGCCGAACAGCTCCTCGCCGCCCTGCGCGGCGCCCTGGCGGCGGCCCACCGCCGGGCGGGCCTGACGGCGGTGGACGTCGAGGTCGACGCCATGACCACCCTCCCGGACGGACGCCCCGGCATCGGCCTGACGGTCACGGACGACGGCGCGCGGGACGACGGCACGCGGGGCACGACCGTGACCTGGCAGTCGCCCCGCTAGGGCGTGTCTTTTGGATCAGGCCGGATCAGCGAGCGGGGTCTGGTGCGTGCAGATGCAAGGCGGAGGAGCGAGCCACTGCGGAGCATTGGCG
>NZ_JBEPEL010000111.1:0-20276 GCF_040300825.1 Streptomyces sp. NPDC000229 | reverse complement strand
GGAGCCGCAGGCCGTCGAGGTGCCGGAGGCCGCTCCGGCGCGTCCGCGCCGCCGCGCGACCCGTAAGGCCACCGCCCCGGCGGGTGCCCCCCAGGCCACCGAGGAGCCGCAGGCCCCGGCCGAGGCACCGCAGGCCGTGGCCGCTGAGGCGTCCGAGGAGCCGCAGGCCGTCGAGGTGCCGGAGGCCGCTCCGGCGCGTCCGCGCCGCCGCGCGACCCGTAAGGCCACCGCCCCGGCGGGTGCCCCCCAGGTCACCGAGGAGCCGCAGGCCCCGACCGCCGACGAGCCGCAGGCGCCGGCCGCCGAGGAAGCCGCCGAGGAGCCCGAGGCCGCCCCGCGCCGTACCCGTCGCCGTGCCACCCGTAAGGCGACCGCTCCGGCGGGCGCCCCGCAGGCGCCGGCCGCCGAGGTCCGGGCGGAGGACGAGGACGTCACCGAGACGGGCGAGAGCCTGCCGGCCGACACCGTCGCGCAGATCTCCTCCGGCGAGGCCGGGGCCGAGGTCGCCGCCGCCGAGGAAGCCGCGTCCCGTGGCCGTACGCGGCGCCGGGCCGGCACCCCGCAGTTCACCGCCGAGCCGGTGAAGAAGCCCGAGCAGTCCCGTGGCCGCCGTGCCGCGCGGCCCGCCGTGCCCGTCTTCCAGGCCCCGGTCTTCACCGAGCCGATGTTCCAGACCCCGGAGACCGCCGCCGCCGCGGCCGCCGCCGAGGCCGCCGAGCAGGAGGAGGCGGAGGTCACCGAGACCGTCGCCCCGGCTCCCGTCGAGGTCGCCGAGCAGCCCGAGACCGGTGGTCGTCGCCGTCGCCGCCGCCGTGGCGAGCCGGCCGAGCCGGTCGTCGAGGCCGAGCCGGTCAAGGCCGCCCCGGCGGCCGACGCCGAGCCCGAGCCCGAGGCGGAGACCGAGGCCGAGGCCGAGGCGGAAGCCGCCGAGGGCGAGGAGACGGACGAGTTCGGCGAGCGCCCGTCGCGCCGCCGTCGTCGTGGTGGCCGCCGTCGCCGCCGTGGCGAGGCCACCGAGGCGGAGGAGGCCGAGGAGGCCGCCCGCGCCGAGGCCGAGGCCGACGAGCAGGAGGCCGAGGACGAGGAGCAGGACGAGGAGGCCGAGGAGCACGAGGCCGGCACCCCGTCCGCCGCCGGTACCAGCAGCTCGCGCCGCCGCCGTCGCCGTCGCCGTCGCAGCGGTGACGCGGGCGTCGAGGCGGAGACGCCCGGCGAGGAGGACGGCGTCCGTACGGTCGTCAAGGTCCGCGAGCCGCGTCCTGCCCGGGAGAAGGCCGAGCCGTCCGACGAGGTGCAGTCCATCAAGGGCTCGACCCGTCTGGAGGCGAAGAAGCAGCGCCGCCGCGAGGGCCGCGAGCAGGGCCGCCGCCGGGTGCCGATCATCACCGAGGCGGAGTTCCTGGCGCGCCGCGAGGCCGTCGAGCGCGTGATGGTCGTCCGCCAGAGCGGCGAGCGCACCCAGATCGGTGTCCTCGAGGACAACGTCCTCGTCGAGCACTACGTCAACAAGGAGCAGGCCACCAGCTACGTCGGCAACGTCTACCTGGGCAAGGTCCAGAACGTGCTGCCGTCCATGGAGGCCGCCTTCGTCGACATCGGCAAGGGCCGCAACGCCGTCCTGTACGCCGGTGAGGTGAACTTCGAGGCGCTCGGCATGGCCAACGGGCCGCGCCGTATCGAGACCGCGCTCAAGTCCGGCCAGTCCGTCCTCGTCCAGGTGACGAAGGACCCGATCGGCCACAAGGGCGCCCGCCTCACCAGCCAGGTCTCGCTGCCCGGCCGCTACCTGGTGTACGTGCCCGAGGGCTCGATGACCGGTATCAGCCGCAAGCTGCCCGACACCGAGCGCGCCCGGCTGAAGACCATCCTCAAGAAGATCGTCCCCGAGGACGCGGGCGTCATCGTGCGCACCGCCGCCGAGGGCGCGAGCGAGGACGAGCTGCGCCGTGACGTAGAGCGTCTGCAGGCGCAGTGGGAGGAGATCCAGCAGAAGGCGAAGAGCGGCAACGCCCCGACCCTTCTCTACGGTGAGCCCGACATGACCGTCCGGGTCGTCCGCGACATCTTCAACGAGGACTTCTCGAAGGTGATCGTCAGCGGCGACGAGGCGTGGAAGACCATCCACGGGTACGTGTCGCACGTCGCGCCCGACCTGACGGACCGTCTCCAGCGCTGGACGTCGGAGGTCGACGTCTTCGCCACGTACCGGATCGACGAGCAGCTGATGAAGGCGCTGGACCGCAAGGTCTGGCTGCCGTCCGGCGGTTCGCTGGTGATCGACAAGACCGAGGCGATGGTCGTGGTCGACGTCAACACCGGCAAGTTCACCGGCCAGGGCGGCAACCTGGAGGAGACCGTCACCAGGAACAACCTGGAGGCGGCCGAGGAGATCGTGCGCCAGCTGCGGCTGCGCGACCTGGGCGGCATCGTCGTCATCGACTTCATCGACATGGTGCTGGAGTCCAACCGGGACCTGGTGCTGCGGCGCCTGCTGGAGTGCCTGGGCCGGGACCGTACGAAGCACCAGGTCGCCGAGGTCACCTCGCTGGGCCTGGTCCAGATGACCCGCAAGCGGGTGGGCCAGGGCCTGCTGGAGTCCTTCTCCGAGACCTGTGTCCACTGCAACGGCCGTGGCGTGATCGTGCACATGGAGCAGCCGACCACCGCCGGTGGCGGCGGCAACGGCGGCAAGCGCGCCAAGAAGCGCGCCCGCGCCGCCGAGGCCGAGGCCGAGGCGGAGCTGGAGACCACCGGCACCGAGGAGGAGGCCGAGGAGACCGAGACCGAGGCCGAGGTCGCGGCGGAGATCGCCGCGCCGGTGGCGGTGGAGGAGCCGTTCCGTCCCGACGAGGAGCTGTACTCCAGCGTCGCGGAGGCCGAGGCGGCCGCGGGCCGTGGCCGTTCGCGCCGCCGGGTGTCCCGCAAGGCGACGGCTCCGGCCGGTGCGCCGAAGCCGGCCATGGAGCCCGAGCCGCAGCTCGCGGTCGCCGAGGTGGCCCCCGAGGCCATCGAGGTGCAGGCCCTTCCGGCGCTCGCGGTCGCCGCGGAGGAGGCACCCGCTCCCACCACTGCCGAGGCCCCGCAGGGCCGTACCCGGCGGCGTGCCACCCGCAAGGCGACCGCCCCGGCGGGCCCGCCGAAGCCGGTGGTGGCCGAGGAGGAGCCCGCGCCCACGGCCGCCCCGGTCCAGCCGGAGCCCGTCCGCGCCGAGCCGGTCCAGGAGCAGCAGTCGGTCCAGGACCAGCAGCCGGTCGCCGAGGAGGCCCCCGTGGCCGCCCCGCTGCGTCCGCGCCGCCGGGTGGTCCGCAAGGTCACCGCTCCGGCCGCTTCCCCGGCGGGTGCGGCGGAAGCCGCGGTCATCGTCGTGAGCAGCGGCTCCTCGGCGGAGTCCAAGACCGACGAGGCACCGGCGGCCGAGCCGTCCGAGGCGCCGGAGGTCCAGGCTCCGGAGGTCCAGGCACCGGAGGCGGAGGCCGCCGAGGCCGAGGCCCCGGCGAAGAAGGCCACGGCGCGCAAGACGGCCAAGAAGGCCCCGGCGAAGAAGGCCGCCGCCAAGAAGACGGCTGCCAAGAAGACGACCGCGGCCAAGAAGACGACGGCGGTGAAGAAGACGA
This sequence comes from Streptomyces sp. NPDC000229, assembly GCF_040300825.1. Lineage (NCBI taxonomy): Bacteria > Bacillati > Actinomycetota > Actinomycetes > Kitasatosporales > Streptomycetaceae > Streptomyces > Streptomyces sp. NPDC000229. The sequence continues at coordinate 16,662 of NZ_JBEPEL010000111.1, read as the reverse complement.
CGGCCAAGAAGACGGCCACCAAGTCGGCGACAAAGACGGCGAAGACGGCAAAGGCCGCCAAGTCGTCGCCGAAGGAGACCGTCCCGGCCGAGCAGTAGTCGGGCGGGCCCCGGTTCGCCGTGACAACGGTCACGGCGAACCGGGGCCACCTGACTGCCGAACAGTTGGCGAGCGGCGATTGAACGTTCTGTGTTCCACCCCGGATTACCCGGGGTCCGAACCCGGATTTCGTTTCGGAATCGATGCCCCCAACGGTTAACGGCCCAGAAATTGACCAGGAAATTCCTGATAATGTGACGCCGGTCGCTGCCGTGGGCGGGCCCCGCCCGAAGACTACGGTCGGTGACCGACCCGGTTCCGGGACAGACCGGTCCCAGCATTCCTCGGTAGGGCGTCGGCATCGCGCCGGAGGGGTAAGCGCGGCCTTGTTAGCCTCCGCAACACCCTTCAGACCTCTGCCACAAAGAGCTCTTGCGGTGTTCAAGGAGGACGTCCATGCCGAGCATCAACGAGCAGCCCATCCCCGCTGCCCGCCCGGTCATCGGTGAAGAAGAGATCGAGGCCGCGGTACGCGTACTGCGCACCGGCCGCGTCGTACAGGGCCCCGAAGTGGCCGCCTTCGAGGAGGGATTCTCCGAGCTGGTCGACGGCCGCCACTGCGTCGCCGTCAACTCCGGTACGTCGGCGCTGCACCTCCTTCTGATGGCGCTGAACATCGGCCCGGGTGACGAGGTGATCGTCCCGTCCTTCTCGTTCGCCGCCTCGGCGAACGCGGTCCGCCTCGTCGGCGCCGACGTCGTCTTCGTCGACATCGAGGCCGACAGCTTCAACATCGACCCGGCCGCCGTCGAGGCCGCCATCACCCCGCGCACCGCCGCGATCATGCCGGTCCACATCTACGGCAACCCGGCAGCCATGGACAAGATCATGGCTATCGCCGGGAAGCACAAGCTCGCGGTCGTCGAGGACGCCTGCCAGGCGCACGCCGCGGCGCTGGGCGGCACCCCGGTCGGCGCGTTCGGCTCCGGCGGCACGTTCAGCTTCTACCCGACGAAGAACATGCACTCCCTCGAGGGCGGCATGATCTCCACCGCGGACGCCGAGACCGCCCGCACCCTGCGCCTGCTGCGCAACCAGGGCATGGAGCAGCGGTACGCCAACGAGATCGTCGGCGCCAACATGCGCATGACGGACGTCGCCGCCGCCGTCGGCCGCGTGCAGCTGTCCAAGCTGCACGGCTGGACCGAGACGCGCATCGCCAACGCCGCGTACCTCACCGAGCACATCACCGCGCCGAACATCGTGACCCCCGTGGTCGCCGAGGGCGCGCGGCACATCTACCACCAGTACACGATCCGCGTGAAGGGTGGCGAGGGCGCCCGGGACGCCGCGATGGCGAAGCTCACCGAGGCGGGCGTCGGCAACGCCGTGTACTACCCGACCCCGATCCACCGGCTGAAGCCGTACTGGGAGCCGGACCAGAAGGCGGGCCGCAACTGGGACCTGCCCGAGACGGAGAAGGCCGCCGCCGAGGTCGTCTCGCTGCCCGTGCACCCCTCGCTGACCCAGAACGACCTTGAGCGCATCGTCACCGCCGTGAACGCGCTGGGAGAGAACCTGTGACTGCTGCTGGACTGCGGGCCGGTCTGATCGGCCTCGGCTCGATGGGACGCCACCACGCCCGCGTACTGGCCGGACTGGACGGCGTGACCCTCGTCGGCGTCGTCGACCCGATGGGCGACAAGAACGGCTGGGCGCAGGGCGCTCCCGTCCTGTCCACCGTCGAGGAACTGATCTCGCTGGGCATCGACTACGCCGTCGTCGCCTGCCCGACCGCGCTGCACGAGGAAGTCGGCCTGAAGCTCGCCGACGCCGGCGTCCACGCGCTGATCGAGAAGCCGGTCGCCGACACCGTCGACGGTGCCCGCCGCCTCGTCGAGGCCTTCGAGACGCGGAGCCTGGTGGCCGGCGTCGGCCACATCGAGCGCTGCAACCCGGCGCTGCGCAGCCTCCGCTCCCGCCTGGAGGCCGGCGAGCTGGGCGACGTGTACCAGGTCGTCACCCGCCGCCAGGGCCCCTTCCCGCACCGCATCGCGGACGTCGGCGTGGTCAAGGACCTCGCCACCCACGACATCGACCTGACGGGCTGGGTCACCGGCCAGCAGTACACGTCGATCGCCGCGCACACGGTGTCCAAGTCGGGCCGCCCGCACGAGGACATGGTCTCCGCCGTCGGCCAGCTCACCGACGGCACGATGGTCAACCACCTCGTCAACTGGCTGAGCCCGCTGAAGGAACGCTTCACGTCGGTCACCGGTGAGAAGGGCTGCTTCATCGCCGACACCCTCACCGCCGACCTCACGTTCTACTCCAACGCCGCCGTCGCCACCGAGTGGGAGGCGCTGCGCGCGTTCCGCGGGGTCTCCGAGGGCGACATGATCCGCTACGCCATTCCGAAGCGCGAGCCGCTCCTCGTCGAGCACGAGCTGTTCCGGGACGCCGTCCTCGGCAAGTCGGACGACATCTGCACGCTGCGCCAGGGTCTGCGTACGGTGGAGGTGGCCGCGGCCGTCATCGACTCCGCCGACCGCGGTGTCACCGTGCGGCTCACCCCGGAGGACGTGGCCAGTTGACCACACCCGATGTCACCGTCGTGGTAGCCGTGTACAACACGATGCCGTACCTCACCGAGTGCCTGAACTCGCTGGTGGGGCAGAGCATCGGGCTGGACCGGCTCGAGGTCGTGGCCGTCGACGACGGCTCGACCGACGACAGTGGCCGGGAACTGGACCGCTTCGCGGAGAAGTACCCGAACACTGTCAAGGTGATCCATCAGGCCAACTCCGGTGGCCCGGCTGCTCCCAGCAACCGGGCCCTGGAGCTGGCCACCGGTCGTTATGTGTACTTCATCGGCTCCGACGACTACCTGGGCGAGGAAGCCCTGGAGCGCATGGTGGCCTGTGCCGACCAGCACGGCTCCGACGTCGTCGTCGGCAAGATGGTGGGCACCAACGGCCGTTACGTCCACCAGGCGCTCTTCAAGAAGAGCGACCCGGACATCTCGCTGTACGACTCGGCCCTGCCGTTCACCCTGGCCAACACCAAGCTCTTCCGTCGCGAGCTGGTCGAGAAGTACTGCTTGCGCTTCCCCGAGGACCTGCCGGTCGGCTCCGACCAGCCGTTCACCCTGGAGGCGTGCGTACGGGCCGCGAAGATCTCGGTCCTCGCGGACTACACCTACTACTACGCGGTCAAGCGCGGCGACGCCAGCAACATCACCTACCGGGCGAACCACCTGTCGCGGCTGCGGTGCACCGAGCGGATCATGCACTTCGCGGCCTCGCTGATCGAGGCGGGTCCGCAGCGTGACGCCGTCCTCAAGCGTCACTTCACCTGGGAGCTCGCCAAGCTCATCCAGGACGACTTCCCGGCGCTGGACGCGGTGACGCGGACCGAGGTGTGCGCGGGCATCGCGAGGCTGGCGGACGACTACTTCACCGACGCGCTGCGCGACGCGATGGACGTCAAGCGGCGGGTGCGGATCTGCCTGGCCCGGCGCGGCGCCGTCGAGGAGCTCGTACGGGCCATCGAGGACGAGGCCGAGCACGGCTCGCCGCCGCTGCTGCTGGAGGACGGGCGGGCGTTCGTCCGCTACCCCGGCTTCCGTGACCCGGCCGTGGGGCTGCCCGACCGCGTGTACGAGGTGATCGGCGAGGCCGTCCCCGGCCGGCTGGCCGACGGCACCTCGCTGGTCGCGGCCGAGTGGGACCAGAACGGCGACGACATGGCCGTCGCCCTGACCGTACGGCTCGGGCTGGCCGGCGAGACCGGCTCCGCCGTCGTGAGGCTCGCCACCAAGGCCATGCCCAAGAGCGCCGACAAGCCCGGCGCCCGCAGGCTCCCCGTAGGACATGAACTGCCCGCGCCGGTGGGGGAGTTCACCCGCAAGCCGACCGAGGACGGCGAGGGAACCCTGCTGACCGCCCGTATCCCGGTCAAACCGAAGAGTGCCAAGCTCGGTGTGCGCGTGTACGCCGACGTGGCAGGCTCGGCGTACGAGATCCCCGTGCCGGTCCGTGGCGTGCCACTGCCCCTGGCGCGGCGCTGGCGCGAGGTGATCCCGTACCGGATCTCCGCCAACGCCAACCCCAAGGGGCGGCTGGTGATCACCACGGCTCCGCTCTGGGAGCCCTCGCTCGGCGTGGGCAAGCGACTGCGTCAACTGATGTCCCGTGTGAAGAGGAAACTGACCCGATGAATATCTGTGTAGTCGCGCTCGGCAAGATCGGCCTGCCGCTCGCCGTGCAGTTCGCCGCCAAGGGCCACAAGGTCATCGGCGCCGACGTCAACGAGAAGGTCGTCGAGCTGGTCAACGCCGGCACCGAGCCCTTCCCCGGCGAGCACGACCTCGACCGGCTGCTGAAGCAGACCGTCGACGCCGGTCTGCTGTCCGCGACCACCGACACCGCGGCCGCCGTCGCCCAGTCCGAGGCCGTCGTGGTCGTCGTCCCGCTGTTCGTGGACGCCGAGGGCACCCCCGACTTCGGCTGGATGGACTCCGCCACCAAGGCCATCGCCAAGGGCCTCAAGCCGGGCACCCTGGTCTCCTACGAGACCACCCTGCCGGTCGGCACCACCCGCACCCGCTGGGCGCCGATGCTGGAGGAGGGCTCCGGCCTGACCGCCGGCAAGGACTTCCACCTGGTCTTCTCCCCGGAGCGCGTCCTCACCGGCCGCGTCTTCGCCGACCTGCGCCGCTACCCCAAGCTCGTCGGCGGCATCGACGAGGCGTCGGCCAAGCACGGCGTCGAGTTCTACGAGCAGGTCCTCGACTTCGACGAGCGCGACGACCTGCCGCGCGCCAACGGCGTGTGGGACCTGGGCACCGCCGAGGCCTCCGAGCTGGCCAAGCTCGCCGAGACCACCTACCGCGACGTCAACATCGGTCTGGCCAACCAGTTCGCCCGGTTCGCCGACAAGCAGAACATCGACGTCCTGAAGGTCATCGAGGCCTGCAACTCGCAGCCCTACAGCCACATCCACCAGCCGGGCATCGCCGTCGGCGGCCACTGCATCCCGATCTACCCGCGGATGTACCTGTGGAACGACCCGGAGGCCACCGTCGTGCGCTCGGCCCGCGAGGCCAACGCCGCGATGCCCGAGTACGCCGTCGACCTGCTGGCCGCCGCCTACGGCGACCTGAAGGACGTGAACGTCCTCGTGCTGGGTGCCGCCTACCGCGGTGGTGTCAAGGAGACCGCGTTCTCCGGCGTCTTCGGCACCGTCGAGGCACTCAAGGCCCGCGGCGCCGTCCCGTACGTCTCCGACCCGATGTACACGGCCGAGGAGCTGGCTGCGCACGGCCTCACCCCGCACCAGGGCGAGAAGGTCACCGCCGCGATCCTCCAGGCCGACCACGCCGAGTACAAGGAGCTGGCCGCCTCCGACCTCCCGGACGTCACCGTCCTGGTCGACGGCCGCCGCACCACGGACCCGGCCCGCTGGGAGGGTGTCCGCCGCGTCGTCATCGGCGGCTGAGCACCCCCGCAACACCGCACGACCCGACCGTGGCCCTGCCCCGCACACCCGCGGGGCGGGGCCGACGCGCAGAAGGTTTCCCCATGACCTGGTTGATTACTGGCGGCGCCGGATTCATCGGCTCCCACGTCGTGAAGGCGATGGCCGAGGGCGGCGAGCGGATCGTCGTCCTGGACGACCTGAGCACGGGCCGCGCCGAGCGGCTCCCCGACGGCGTCCCCCTGGAGGTCGGTACCGTCCTCGACCGTGACGTCGTCGACCGCGTGCTGCGTGAGCACGGCGTCACCGGCATCGTGCACATCGCGGGCAAGAAGCAGGTCGCCGAGTCGGTCGCCAAGCCGCTGCACTACTACCGCGAGAACGTCGAGGGCCTCCGTACACTCCTGGAGGCGGCCGTCGAGGCCGGTGTGACCCGGTTCCTGTTCTCGTCGTCGGCCGCCGTGTACGGCATGCCCGACGTGGACCTGGTCACCGAGGCCACACCGTGCGCGCCCATCAACCCGTACGGCGAGACCAAGCTGGCCGGCGAGTGGCTGGTCACGGCCACGGGCCGGACGTACGGGATGGCGACCGCCTCGCTGCGGTACTTCAACGTGGCGGGCGCCGCCACGCCCGAGCTGGGCGACGACGGCGTCTTCAACCTCGTACCGATGGTGTTCGAACGCCTCACGGCCGACGAGCAGCCGCGGATCTTCGGCGACGACTACCCGACGCCCGACGGCACCTGCATCCGCGACTACATCCACGTCGAGGACATCGCCTCCGCGCACGTGGCCGCCGCCCGCCGGCTGGCCGCCGACCCGGACGCCTCGCTGATCCTGAACATCGGCCGTGGCGAGGGCGTCTCCGTCACGGAGATGGTCGGCATCATCCAGGACGTCACCGGCCGCACCGACATCAAGCCGCTCGTCACCGAGCGCCGCCCCGGCGACCCTGCCCGGGTGGTGGCCTCCGCCGACCGCATCGCCGAGGAGCTGGGCTGGAGGGCGCGGTACGGGGTGCGCGAGATGGTCGAGTCCGCGTGGGCGGGCTGGCAGCTGCGCCACCCGTAAGCACCGCGGATACGACGGAAGGGCCCCGGGATCGCTCCCGGGGCCCTTCCGCCGTACTGCCTACTGCCTAACGGTCTTCGAGGAACAGCTTGTCGAAGGCCTTGCTCACGACCGGCCAGTCCCACGTCGACAGCGCGTACTCCGACGCCAGCTTGCCGGCGTTCTGCCACGCCTCCTCGGTCGCCGTGGTCTCCAGGATCCGCTTCGCGGCCTCCTCCGTGGAGCCGACGACCCAGCCCTCCGGGTACAGCGTGCGGGCGCTGTTGGGCTTGCCCGCGTAGAACGGCCAGTCACGGGCGACGGGGACGGCGGCGCTCGCCGCGCCCTCCATCAGGCCCACGTGGCAGCCCTCACGTACCGACGAGGACAGGATCACGCCGATGTCGGTGAGCGCCGACGGCACGTCGTCGGTGGGGCCGAGCTTCAGCACGACGCCTTCCTCGATGAGCGGGGCGATCTCCTTGTCGAACTGGCGCCGGTAGTCGCGCGTCGCCCGGCTGGTCTTCGGGTTCATGTCGCCGCCCACCAGCAGCAGCCGGTAGCGCTCGTCCTTCTCCCGCAGCCGGCGCAGCACGTCCACGGCCCACATCGGGTCCTTGGCGACCTGGCTGATGCCCACCAGGCCCAGGTTGAACCGGGCGTCGGCCGGCTTCGGACGGGCGAAGCCCGACAGGTCCATGGCGTTGTCGATGAGGTGCGCACGCGGCGCGCTGTCACCGCGCAGCATCGGCACCAGCGACTCGACGAGGTCCTTCACGTGCGGGGCGACGTAGATCAGGTCGTCGATCCGCGAGAAGTCCGTCATGTGCGGCCAGCGCGTGAACGCCTCGTAGCTGTGCAGGCGGACGATGATCCGGGTGTCGCCCGGGTCGATCGTCGTCAGCATCGCCGCCGGGCCGACCGACCAGTCCAGGAAGACGGTGTCCGCCCAGTCCAGGTACGGCCGCATCAGCCGCTCCACTTCCTCCTGGTACGTGCTGGTGCCGCCGGCCAGGCGGTCCTCCAGCACCCGGCGGCCCGCCCAGGCGATCCGCTTGAGCGCCTTCTGCGCCGCCAGGTCGAGGTAGCGCAGCTCCACGCCCTCGTGGTTGCCGTACCGGTCCAGGATGTGGTGCAGGAAGTTGTCGTTGGCGCTGGTGGTGACCAGCAGCCGCAGCGGACGGCCCTTGGGGGCCGGTGCCGCCGGGGTCCTGCGGCCCTGGGGGCGGCTGAGCACGTCCATGACCTTGGAGCGGTACAGCGGCTTGACGAAGCCCTGCGCGTCCTTGGCGAGCGGGGACGACAGCTGGTCGATGTGCAGCACCCGGTGGAAGCCCAGGAACAGCGCACGGTCCAGCGCGAAGGACGCCTTCTCGTGGTTGCCCTCGGCGAACTGGGCGTCGGCGTGGGCGAGTTGCGCGGCGACCGCCTTGTCGAGGTCGCGCGGGTTCAGGCCCTTGCCGAGCTCCTTCATCACGGCCTCGTCCAGCAGCTGCGCCTTGAGCCCCAGGTCGGAGATCTTCGACGCGGCGGCGGCGAGCGCCAGCGCGGCGCCACTGGTGCGGCCCGCCCACTGCATGCCCTCGGCCACATAGCGGGAGGTCGCGATGCGCACCTTGGGCGGCACACCGGGCGCCGTGACGGCCGTACGCCACATCCGGGCGCCGACCGTGGAGCGCATCACCGGGCGGGCGGTGGCGTGCCGCATGACGGTGGCGGGCAACCCGTCCACGGAGCGGCGGACGTTCTGTTTGACGACGTCCAGCGGCGGCAGGACGCCCCGGCCGGCGGTGGAGCCCTTTTCCTTGACCCGGTCGACGGCCTTCAGGGCCGGCGCCAGACCGAAGTGGGCCTCCTCGACGCGGTAGTACTGCGCCAGGCGCCACACAGTGTAGACGGCGCCCGCGTCGAGCGCCACCAGGACGTCGGCCTTGCGGGCCAGCCGGCGCAGCACGCTGTCCCGCTCCGCCTGCATCCACACCTTCATCCCGCCCGGCGCCATACGGGCCTTGCGGCGCAGCGCCGTGCTGCGGAAGTTGAGGTTGCGGGGGAGCTGGTGGGTGCCGTCCAGCTCCATGGCGGCGAGTTCCTCGGCGACCGGCTCCAGGGGGAACGTACCGGCGAGGTACGTCTGCGCGCCCGCGGCGCGGAACTTGCGCACCGAGTCGGCGAACACGCCCAGCTGGGGCCGGACGCTGGCGATGAACAGGACGTTGGTCACAGCGACGGTCCTCCGGCGACGATCTGGTTCTCGGCGAGGGAAGCCGCGTCCGTGGTGTCCGTGCTCTGCGCCTTCAGGGCGGTGAAGTCGTCGATCAGCTGCTTCACGGCGGAGGTCATCAGCGCCTCGCGGGTGAACTGGTCGGCGTGCGCCATGGCTTCGGCGTGCACCTCGTCGCTCGTCTCCACCGCCATGTGCGCGGCCTTGATGAACGATTCGGTCAGCCCCTCCTCGTCGATGCCGACGGCACCCGTCCACAGCGGGTGGCCGCGCAGCACGTTCGAGGCGTCGTGCTCGACGACGTGCGCCGAGACGATCGGCAGACCGGTCGCCATGTACTCGTACACCTTGCCGGAGGTGACGTAACGGCCGCCGATGAGGATGAGGACCATCGCGTCCCAGCGGGCGTAGATGGACGCCACCTCGGCCTTGGCGGCGGGGCCGCCGAAGCGTACGCCGTCGACCTCGGCCTGCTTGAGGACCTCGGCGTGCCGGTTGGCCTCCCGGCCCGAGCCGTTGCCGATGTGGCCGCGCACCTCGAAGGTGGCATTGGCCAGCAGGGGCTCCTTCTCGCGGGCCGCGCGCCAGGCGTTCAGCACGGTCTCCAGGTGCGGGACCGTGAAGTTGACGGTGCCGAGGTAGCCGAACGCCAGGCCCGCCTCGGGGTTGGCGCGGTGCGCCTTGCCGGGCGAGCTGTCGGCGTCGTAGCCGTTGCGCACGACGTGGACGCGGTCGGCGAAGTCGGGGTAGCGGGTGCGGTAGTGCTCCGCGATCGGGTCGTTGACGACCCACAGGGAGAGCGCGTTGTCGAGGATCTTCTGCTCCCAGACACCCTCGGCGGAGTCGCGGGCGAACGCCTCGACGCCGTCGATGACGTCGATGGACCAGCCGTCGCGGAAGTCGACCGCGTACGGCACCTTCGCCTCCTCCCACAGCTTCCAGGCCGCGGCGAGGTTGACGTAGGGGACACAGCTGGCGAGCAGCAGGTCGGCCGGGTGCTCGCCGTGGATGCGGAGCACGGCCTGCTCCAGATCCTCGCGCCACTCACCGAAGTTGGGCTCGGGGAACGGCTCCATCTGGCGACGACGCAGCCGCGTCACCCACCCGTTCGGGTTGAGTGCGCGCTCCTCGCTGTAGAGACGGATGTCCGTCTCCAGGTCCTCACGCACCAAGGGCAGTTCGACGATCTTGATCTTCGGGTCGACCTGCTCCAGGAGGGTGAGGTCGACGCCGGAGTCCCTTTCCCACGACTCCTGCGCGATGGTGACGACGGTGACGTCCCAGCCCTGGTTGATGAACTGGTTCGCGGTCTCGCGCATGCGGTACGCGCAGCTCTTGGCCGCGGGCGGGAAACCGATGGCGAGGTAGATCACATGGGGCCGCTTGCCTGCCGCGGGCAGCCCGGACCTGGGAGACGCTGACATAACCGGTGACGCTAGCACGGTGACATGTGCGGAAAAGTGCCTCGTGAGAGGACCTGTCCGGTCACGCGTGCCGGCTGCCTCCCTTCCACTCTTCCATGATCCGGACTACGTTCTGGGCGGCCCGCCCGTCGCCGTACGGGGTGCCCGGGTCGGCCGTGGGCACCGCGCGGGTCACGGTCGCGGCCCACTCGTCGGCGGACAGCGTGTGCGGGTCGGGAACAAGGACGTTCCAGCCCGTGTCGACGGTTTCCACCCACTCCGTTTCGGGACGGATGGTCGTCGTGATGCGCTCCAGCAGGAACGCTTCCTTCTGCAGACCGCCCGAGTCGGTGACGACACCCGCCGAGGCGAGCACGGCGGCGACCAGACCGGCGTACGGCAGCGGACGGCCGACGTGCACGGAACCGGTGTTCAGCTCGATGTTGTGCGCCTGGGCGCGCGAGACCAGACGCGGGTGGGCGAGCAGCGCGACGGGGATCGGCAGGCCGGCCAGCGAGTCGATGATGGCGGCGAGCCGCTCCGGGTCGTCGGTGTTGTCCGGCCGGTGCAGCGTGGCCAGCAGGAACGGCTTGGACGGGTCGATGCCCTCGGGCAGCACGGGCGCGGCGTGCTTCCCGGCCAGGACGTCGTCCCGGATCTTCAGACAGATGTCGACCATCACGTCACCGGCCAGCACGGCACGGTCCTTCAGGCCCTCGTCGGCGAGGTGGCGCATGGCCTCCTCGGTCGGGGCGAGCAGGACGTCGGCGCAGTGGTCGGTCAGGACGCGGTTGTGCTCCTCCGGCATGCGCCGGTTGAAGGAGCGCAGACCCGCCTCCAGGTGGGCGACCGGCAGGTGCATCTTCACGGCCGAAAGGGCACCGGCGATGGTGGAGTTGGTGTCGCCGTAGACCAGCACCCAGTCCGGCTTCTCGCGCTCCAGGACCGGGTCGAGCGCGGAGAGCACGGCACCGGTCTGGACGCCGTGGCTGCCGGAGCCGACGCCCAGGTGGACGTCCGGGTCAGGGATGCCGAGGCCGTCGAAGAAGACGTCGGAGAGGTCGGCGTCGTAGTGCTGCCCGGTGTGCACGATGAAGTGCTCGTGCTCCGTCTCGGCGAACGCGGCCGCGATGGGGGCGAGCTTCACCAATTGGGGACGTGCGCCGACGATGCTGATGACTTTCACTGAGCACTCTTCTTCTACTGGGACAGGTCAATGAGGGAGGCGTGCCGTGCCATCGTAGGCAATGGCCGGGATGACCAGGCCCGCGGCCGGAGCATGGGGTGGAACGCCGGGGTCCGACGGCGGTGGTCAGACATGGTCAGAAGGTGCCTGCGCACCTGTGAACGGCGGGGATAACGATTCCGTGAACAGTTGACGGCGAGGTTTCGCGGCGGTTCTCAGGGCCGTACGGAGCGGGGCCCGAGGCATTCCGCGCCGTGTGCCGCCACCCGTCGGCGCAGTTCCCGGTCGGCCGTCACCACCACGCAGCGGCGCCCCGCCGCGGCCGCCTCGCCCGCCAGCTCCACGATCCGGTCGTCGCCGCTGCCCGGCGCCGCGTCGACCCGCACCCCGGGCACCGGTTCCACCCCCCGGGCCCGGCCCTCGACGACGAGGACGACCTCCAGCGGGCCCGGGTGCCCGGCCACCCCGTCGGCGGCACAGGGTACGAGCCGGTCACGCAGCCGCTCGGCGGCTCCGCGGCGGTCCCGCCACCAGCCGTCCGGCACCGATCCGACGACGTTCGCGGCGTCCACGACGAGAAGAGTGAGCACGGTCACGAGGGTCCCATGGGGGGCGGTCGGTTGGGCCGTTCGGGGGGACTGGGGAACAGGCGCCAGAATGCTATCGTCGCGCAAGCTTGGGGGAACTGTGCGTGAACTGTTTGAACTGTTTGAACTGTTCAGGGGAAGGTCGGCGGTGAGCCATGGCGGTGTGGTCCGCGCGGAAATCCAAGCGTCCTGCGGAAGCCCCGTCGCGCCGTAGCGCCGCCACGGCCGGTGCCCCGCTCCCCGGCGCCTCCCTCCCGGCCACCACCGACTGGCTGGTGCGCGGCAAGGACGGCCGCCTCACGGCGTACGCCCCGGTCGAGGGCGCCGTGCTGCGCTGGACCGAGAAGCACCCGGGCGGCCCCGACTGGACCGGCCCTGAGACGATCCCGGCGCCCCACATCGACCCGCACGTCTCCATAGCCCAGGGCGCCGACGGCTACGTCCATCTCGTGGCGCTGCGCCGCACGCGCCTCGCGGACGGCACCCCCGCCACCGACGTGGTCTTCGCCCTCCAGTACCAGTCCGGCCTGGCCGTGCGGGACTGGGCCGTGGTCGGCAACCCGTACCCGAACGACCCGGAGCTCGCCGCCGAGATCGGCCCGCCCGCGGCCGTCATCGACTCCGAGGGCTCGCTGCACGTCTTCGTACGCAATGTGGGCGGCGGGATCTGCGGGCGCTCCTCGGTGCCCTCGGGCAAGTGGAACAAGTGGGCCGACCTCAAGGGCAGCGGGATCACCGGTCCCATCCGGGCGTCGATCACCTCCGACGGCCTGATGGAGCTGACCGCGCCCGCTGAGGACCACATCCTGCGCTGGACACAGGAGACCAAGGGCGTGAAGTTCCAGCGGGCCGAGGACGTCCCGGCCCGTGCCGACGCGGGCTCCCTGTCCTCCGAGCGCACCGGAGCCGGCCGCCTCACCCACTTCTGGCACGACGCCGACGACGGTACGGTCCGGGCCTGGCGCCCCTCCGACAAGGCCCCGTCCGTCCTGGGCTCCGGGACGGGCACCGGGCCGGTCGCGCTGCTCCGTACGGCCGTCGACGGCCACGACTGCACGATCATGGCCCGCCGGGACGCCGCCACCGGCCGTCCCGCCCTCGCCGCGTACCCGACCGAGGACGAGGCGCTCGGCGCCACCTGGACGCTCACCGGCGAACCGTGCGTGGGCGCCCCCGCGCTGGCGGTCGACGGCCGGGGCCGCGTCGTGATGGCCGCCTTCGGCACCGACGGCACGCTGCGCGTCGCCCGCCAGAAGCCCGAGCCGGGCCTCGCCCTGGAGGCGTGGGCGCGGGTGTGACGCGTTCCGCCGGCCCGGACCGGTGCGCCGGCAGCGGCGGTGTCCCGCCTGCCCGCGCCCCGGGAGCCGCCCGCCCGGCGACGGCCGCCCACGCGTTCCGTCGGCGAGGCCGACGGAAGAAACAGGACGGGTCCCGGGCATCGCGCCCGGGACCCGTCCTGCTCCGACAACGAGCGCGTGTCAGTCCCGCTCGGTCAGCGTGCCGTCCTTCTCCTCGTACAGCGCACCCGTCTTCGGGCACTCCCACACACCCGGCTCGCCGTCCCGCTCCACCAGCTTGACGCCGGCCCGGCCGACCCAGCCGATCTGCCGCGCCGGAACGCCCACGACCAGCGCGAAGTCCGGAACGTCCTTGGTGACGACCGCACCGGCGGCCACCATCGCCCAGCGGCCGATCTCCAGCGGCGCCACACACACCGAGCGTGCGCCGATCGAGGCACCATCGGCGATCTTCACGCCCACGGCCTCCCAGTCGCCGCCCCGCTTCTGCTTGAAGTCGGGGTCGACGGAGCGCGGGTTGTGGTCGTTGGTGAGGACGACGGCGGGACCGATGAAGACACCGTCGCCGAGCTCGGCCGGCTCGTAGACCAGGGCGTAGTTCTGCAGCTTGCAGTTGTCGCCCATGCGTACGCCCGTGCCGACGTACGCACCGCGGCCGATCACGCAGCCCTCGCCGAGCTTCGCTCCCTCGCGGATCTGCGCGAGCTCCCACACACTGCTCCCGGCGCCGATCTCGGCGTTGTCGGCGACCTGTGCGGTGGGCTGGACCCTGTAGTTCATGCTCTGCCTTCCGGTGTGCGGCTTCCCGCGGCTTGCCCGGTGAGCATACGGGCGGTGCTCCGGCCGGACCCTTGACGGGCCGGTTTGACCCCCGGGAGTGGGGACCGTAACCTTGACCGTCGGCGTGTTTCCATGCGCGCCAACTCCTGAGCACCTCCCTTCCGGCCGGACTCGGTCCGTGGTTGGAAGAGGCCGCTCGTCCCCACCCGGACAGTCACGGACCCGCCGGTCCGTGCGGGCGGCTGGCATCAGGGGTTTCCGTTCCGAGCGAGAGAGAGATCCGCGTGTACGCCATCGTGCGCAGCGGTGGTCGCCAGCACAAGGTTGCTGTCGGCGACATCGTTGAGGTTGACAAGATTTCCACTGCCAAGGTTGGCGACACGGTCGAGCTCTCGACCCTGCTCGTTGTCGACGGCGACGCTGTGACCAGCGACCCGTGGGTGCTGGCCGGCATCAAGGTCACGGCCGAGGTCGTGGACCACCACAAGGGCGCCAAGATCGACATCCTGCGCTACAAGAACAAGACCGGCTACCGCCGTCGTCAGGGCCACCGCCAGCAGTACACGGCGATCAAGGTCACGGCGATCCCCACGGCTGCGAAGTAAGGGACTGAGGAGACATGGCACACAAGAAGGGCGCATCGTCCACCCGGAACGGTCGCGACTCCAACGCTCAGCGGCTCGGCGTGAAGCGCTTCGGCGGTCAGGTCGTCAACGCCGGTGAGATCCTGGTCCGCCAGCGTGGCACCCACTTCCACCCCGGTTCGGGCGTCGGTCGTGGCGGCGACGACACGCTGTTCGCGCTGCAGGCCGGTGCGGTGCAGTTCGGCACCTTCCGTGGCCGCAAGGTCGTGAACATCGTTCCGACCGCTGCCTGATCGGGCTGTTCGGTTCTTTGCGAGGGCGGACCTCTCTTCCCGTACGTATCGGGAAGCGGGTCCGCCCTTCGCGTGTTAACACGTAGACATTTCCGTACGTACTGTCGTAACTGGAGGCACAGAACATGACCACCTTCGTGGACCGCGTCGAGCTGCATGTCGCCGCGGGTAACGGAGGCCACGGCTGTGCCTCCGTTCACCGTGAGAAGTTCAAGCCGCTCGGCGGCCCCGACGGGGGCAACGGCGGCCGGGGCGGTGATGTGATCCTGGTCGTCGACCAGTCGGTCACCACGCTCCTCGACTATCACCACTCGCCGCACCGCAAGGCCACCAACGGCAAGCCCGGCGAGGGCGGCAACCGGTCCGGCAAGGACGGCCAGGACCTGATCCTGCCGGTGCCGGACGGCACGGTCGTCCTCGACAGGAAGGGCAACGTGCTGGCCGACCTGGTCGGGCACGGCACGTCGTACGTCGCCGCCGAGGGCGGCCGCGGCGGCCTCGGCAACGCGGCGCTGGCCTCGGCCCGCCGCAAGGCGCCGGGCTTCGCGCTGCTGGGCGAGCCGGGGCGGTCCGGCGACATCGTCCTGGAGCTCAAGACGGTGGCGGACGTGGCCCTGGTGGGCTACCCCAGCGCCGGGAAGTCGTCGCTGATCTCCGTGCTGTCCGCCGCCAAGCCCAAGATCGCGGACTACCCCTTCACGACGCTGGTCCCGAACCTGGGCGTCGTCACCGCCGGCTCCACCGTCTACACCATCGCGGACGTCCCCGGCCTCATCCCGGGCGCCAGCCAGGGCCGCGGCCTCGGCCTGGAGTTCCTCCGCCACGTCGAGCGCTGCTCGGTCCTCGTCCACGTCCTCGACACGGCGACGCTGGAGTCCGACCGAGACCCGGTCACCGACCTCGATGTCATCGAGGAGGAGCTGAAGCAGTACGGCGGCCTCGACGACCGTCCCCGGATCGTCGTCCTCAACAAGATCGACATCCCGGACGGCAAGGACCTCGCGGAGATGATCCGCCCGGACCTGGAGGCACGCGGCTACCGCGTCTTCGAGGTCTCGGCCGTCGCCCACATGGGCCTGAAGGAGCTGTCCTTCGCGCTGGCCGAGATCGTGGCCCAGGCGCGGGCGGCCAAGCCCAAGGAGGAGGCGACCCGGATCGTCATCCGCCCGAAGGCGGTCGACGACGCGGGCTTCACGGTCACGCAGGAGGAGGACGGCCTCTTCCGCGTGCGCGGCGAGAAGCCGGAGCGCTGGGTGCGCCAGACGGACTTCAACAACGACGAGGCCGTCGGCTACCTGGCGGACCGCCTCAACCGCCTCGGAGTCGAGGACGAGCTGATGAAGGCCGGAGCCCGCGCGGGCGACGGCGTGGCCATCGGCCCGGAGGAGGACGCGGTCGTCTTCGACTGGGAGCCCACGATGATGGCGGGCGCGGAGATGCTCGGCCGACGCGGCGAGGACCACCGCATGGAGGCCCCGCGCCCGGCCGCGCAGCGCCGCCGCGACCGGCAGGCGGAGCGGGACGAGGCGGACCGCGAGTTCGACGGCTTCGACCCCTTCTAGGCCCTCGGCCCCGGGCCCCGCGCCCCGTGCCCGACGGCGCACCCCGCCCGGTGCGGCGGGGGCGTCGGGGCGCCCCGTGTCGGGTGCCCGCCGGGTACGTACGGACCCCGATGGAGCGGGAGAGCCTCGCGGACGCCACGGAGGCGGTCCGTGCCGTCGTCGGGGACGCCGCCTTCGAC
>NZ_JBEPEL010000110.1:0-20688 GCF_040300825.1 Streptomyces sp. NPDC000229 | reverse complement strand
GGCGGGGGCGCCGGTGTCGAGCGGGGCGGCGGAGGTACGGCGGCGGCCACGCGGCGCGGGCGCCGCGGACCCGTGCGGTGCCGGGTGTGCGGCGCGACGCTCACCGACGCGGGTGAGATGAAGCTGATGCGCTGCGAGGACTGCCCGTCCGACATGGACGAGGCCCTGTACGAACGGCTGCGGGAGTGGCGCTCGGAGCAGGCCAGGCAACTCGGCCAGCCCCCGTACTGCGTCTTCACCGACAAGACGCTGATGGCGATCGCCGAGGCCGTCCCCGGCACGGACGGCGAGCTGGCCCGCATCTCCGGTGTCGGCGTCCGCAAGCTCGACCGCTTCGGCGCCGATGTTCTCGCCATCTGCGCAGGTCAACAGTCTGACGAGGGGGACGAGGAGGACTGATCCAAACTCGTCGGAAAAATAGTTTGCGCCCGCCCCGTCAAGCCCCATAGGTTCTTAACCACGGAAACAGCGGCTTCTCCGAAGCCCTGTCTTCGTGCTGTACTTATCCGAATACGCGCGGGACCGGTTCCGACCGATCCCCCCAGAGACGCCGAGAGGAGGCGATTCCAGTGATCACCATCAACAGCAGCTTCGTCAGCACCACCGCCAAAATGACCGATCGCGCGGTCGTCTCCGCCTGCTCGCTCGGCCTCTCCGGTTCGGCGCTCCTTGGCACCGGTATGCCCGGCTTCGCAGCCGTGCGTCCTGCCACCCTCCTGGCGGCTCTGCCCGTCCGGGAGCGCAGTGAGCGACCGACCAAGGCACTGGAAGCAGGAGTAGCAGCGGGCAAGGCCCAGGCCTATGCCTTTGCGGCGACCGGTGCCGAAACCAAGACGCAGACGCAGCAGCACCACACGATGTGGGCCTTCCGTGGGCTCGAACCCTGGAGTGATCCAGCCTGATCCATGATCAGGCCGGCGCCTTCAGGGCCGCGGAACCCCACCCGGGATCCGCGGCCCTTCTGTTTGCCCTCATGAGGGAGACGGAGCGAAGGGGCCTCGGGACGACGCAGTACCCGGTACCAGCCCACCGGCCAACAGGCCGGACCGACCAGACGAGGAAAACGAAACCGTGCAACTCGAAGCGCACGCCCCGTCCGTACCGCCTTCCGAAACGCTCCCCCCGCCCGGTCTCACGGAGGACCCCACCTTGACCCCCCTCACCGCGCTCACCGCGCTCGACGACGCCATCGAGAACCTCGGCGTACCCGTCCCCTGCCGTTCCTACGACCCGGAAGTCTTCTTCGCCGAGTCGCCGGCCGACGTCGAGTACGCCAAGTCCCTCTGCCGCACCTGCCCGCTCGTGGAGGCCTGCCTCGCGGGCGCCAAGGAGCGGCGCGAGCCGTGGGGCGTCTGGGGCGGTGAGCTCTTCGTCCAGGGCGTGGTCGTCGCCCGCAAGCGGCCCCGTGGCCGCCCGCGCAAGAACCCGGTCACGGCATGAACGTCCGAGCCGGAACCATCGACCGCCCCCTCACGCACGATCCCCAGAAGCAGGCCCCGATGACCTCTTCCGCCAGCGAGCCGTCCGGCTCCGCGACCCCAGCCTTCAGCACCATCGGCGCGACCGCCTCGCGTCAGAACAGGAACCGTGACATGCAACTCATCCAAGAAGCCTTGGCCCGTGCCCATATGCATCAGCGCATGCAGGAAGCCGACGCGGAACGCCAGGCCCTGCGCCTGGTCGCCGCCCGGCGCATGCAGCGCCGTGCCGAGCGCGTGTCCCTGCGCGCCCGCCGCGCGCTGGCCATGGCCGTCATGAACTAGGGTCTTTCGTTTGGATCAGGCGCCACGAGCCCAGCAAGATCCGAACGAGAGGCCCTAGTGCCGACACGGCACTGATCACCATGCGGGGACCGGTCCTGACGGGCCGGTCCCCGCGGTGCGTTGCGCGTGGCCGAGCCACCCGGCGGGGTTATCGTCTCGTAGTGAACGAGCGGACTTCTCCCCCCGCGCAGCCGGGCACGCAGAGCGTGGTGTGCTCCCGCTGCGGCGCGACCGCCGACAGACTTCCGGTGACCTGGACCTGTTCCGTGGAGAACGGCAGCCGCCTCTATTTCTGTGACGACTGCGCCCGGGCCCACCTCAGAGCCATTGAGAGCAGACTCGACTCCTCCTGGTGGTGACCGCCGGCGGCCGCCCCCGACCCACCTGTGCGGGACGGGTCGGTACGGGACGCGCCGGGCCGTGATCAGGCGTGTGCCTCCGCGGCGACCGGGTCCGCGTCGTCCTCCGGCAGGAAGCCGGGCAGCCACGATTCGAGTTCGTCCCGCATCCGCACCGTCGCGTTCAGCTGGCACAGCACCCCGATGGTGCTCAGCGTCACCCGGTGGATCAGCAGGTACGACGGCGGCAGATTGAGCTGCTTGCCCAACTGGTGCGCGGGGGAACGCATATCGGCGAACCTGGCGGCCTGGCCGCGTATCCACTCGCGGCTGAAGGTGAACGCGTCGGCCTCCGCCGGCTCGATGATCGGCAGCAGGTACTCCAGCACCGCGTCCGGGTCGAGATCGATGGTCTCCTTGACGAACCCCTCCTCGCGGAGCAGTTCGTACACCCCCTCCGCGTCGCCCTCCAGGGTCATCCGCAAAGAGGCCCCGATGGTCTCCGGCAGGCCTCCCGGCAGCCGGTCCACGGTGCCGAAGTCCAGCACTCCGAGCCGCCAGCCCCGCACGTCCTCCTGATCGTCCGCCGCCGGCAGCAGCCGGAAGTTCCCCGGGTGCGGATCGGCGTGCAGCAGCCCCGTCCGGGCCGGTCCCGAGAACAGGAACCGCGCGAGCAGCTGCCCGGCCCGGTCACGCTGCTCCGGCGTACCGTCCGCGATGATCTCCGCCAGCGGTATCCCGTCGATCCACTCGGTCACCAGCACCTGATCGGACTGGTGCACCACACCCGGCACCACCACATCCGGATCGTCCAGGAACTCCTCGGCGTGCTCCCGCTGGGATTCCGCCTCCAGACCGTAGTCCAGCTCCTCGGCCACCCGGTCCCGCAGCTCCACGATCAACGGCTTGATGTCCATGCCCGGCACCAGCGGTCCCAACAGCCGCGCGAACCGGCTCAGCTGCGCCAAGTCCGACAACAGCGCCTCACCCGCACCCGGGTACTGCACCTTCACCGCGACCTCACGCCCGTCATGCCACACGGCCCGGTGCACCTGGCCGATCGAAGCCGCCGCCGACGGCTTGTCCTCGAACTCCAGGAACAGCTCCCGCCAATGCTCGCCCAGCCGCTCCTCCAGCACCGAGTGGACCGTACGGGCCGGCATGGGCGGAGCCGCTTCCTGGAGCTTGGTCAGCGCCGCCCGGTAGGGCGCCGCTATCTCCTCGGGAAGCGCCGACTCGAAGACGGACAGGGCCTGCCCGAGCTTCATCGCGCCCCCCTTCAGCTCTCCCAGCACGCGAAAGAGCTGGTCCGCCGTACGCTGTTGCAGCTCGCGGGCCACGAGCTCCGCGGACTTGCCCCCGATCCGCTTGCCCAGCCCCCATGTGGCCCGGCCGGCGAAGCCCAGAGGCAACGTGGCCAACTTGACGGTACGGGTTACCGCCTTCCGGGGAAGATCAGACATGCGCCCCTCCAAATCCCAGACTGCCGTGCCGCGTTTGCCATAGGCGTCGCTCGTCGACCGCGGTTACCCGGCCATTGTGTCCTGCCCGCCCGTGGGCACCGAGGCGCGCACCCTCTCGGGGCGCCGGGCCGCCCCGCAGGGGCACTCCGCATGGGGCGACATCCGCTCCGAGCGCCACTCCAGCAACGGCAGCGAAGCCTCCCACCGCGCGCCCGTACTCGCGGGCAGCTCCCCGTCCAGGAAGGACACCGCGTGTGCTGCCGCGAGCCCGGCCACCGCGGCCGCCAGACCCTGGTCGCACGCGGGGACCCTGTTCTGCCGCCCGGAACGCCACTGCGCCAGCATCCGTGGCCACGCAGGGTCCCGGTCGGACCGCTCCAGCTCCACACACCCCGCGCACGCCGTGCCGCCGGGCAGCACCAGCGGGCCCACGACTCCCGTCGCCTCGATCACCCCCGCGTACAGATGAGGAGTGCCCGTGGCTACCCAGTCGTCCGCGGGCACCGGGTCCGGGGCGTACGCCGCCAGGCCGTCCCGCGGAGCGACCACGACCAGGGACAACCCTGGCTCCGACCCCGCCTCCCTGCCTGCCCTGACCGCCCGTGGCGCCCGCCCACCCGGTGCCGACCGTCCCACCAGCCGCCGGGCCGCCGCCTCGCGCCGCTCACCGACCGCCTCCGACGGCAACCCGCCGGGCATCACGTCCCACGGTTCGACCCGCTCCCCGTCCAGCACCTCCACCCGGCCCACCCCCGAGGCCGACAGCAGCGCGGCGATACCCGCACCCACCCGCCCGGCGCCCCTCACCTGCACCCGCATGCCCCGCCGTGCCGCCAACCGCCGTGCCGCCCCGCCCGGTTCGCGGTGGACGACGGACAGCGACGCCAGGTCGGCGCGCAGCCGGTCGTGTGCGCCGTCCTCCTTCCGCAACGCGTCGACCTCCGGGTCGCCGGCGGTCGCGTCGTCCAGCAGCCCCGCCTCCGCCAGCCGGTCCAGCAGGGCCTCCAGCCGCCCGTCCGGCAGTCCCAGCGCCCGAGCCTCCTCACGCAGCAGCTCCAGCCCCCGCGTCCCGTCGAACAGCGTGAGCAGACTGCCCGTCGTCGTGTCCACCGGGCCGACCACCACCGCATGCGCCGGCGCCGCTCCGAACTGCACGAACTGCAGATTCCGCCAGGCGCGTCGCAGCGCGGGCTTCACCATAGGATGCATATCCGCCCCCGTGATTCTCATCCGACTCGTGATCGCCGGTGATCGCCGGTGATGTCCGGATGGTCTCCGGTGATCCCGTCGGTCTTCGTCGTCCTTCGTCGATCTCCCGGCGACAGAATGCCCGGTGCCGACGGAGGTCGCAGAAAGTTGTCCACAGGGCAGGCGCATTAGTCGTTCAAATGGTGCAGGCTGTGGATGGATCACGCGCCAACGGTTCCGGAGGCGGGACTTCCCCCGCTGACAGCGGGTAACGTCGGGGCGTGCCCGCCGACCCACAGCGCAGTCCGACAAGCGACCCGCCCCGCAGCGCGGGGACGAGTGCGGTCGAGGTCCGCAGGAGCTCCCGGCGCAACAGGACCGTCTCCGCCTACCGCGAGGGCGACCGGACCGTCGTGCTCATCCCCGCCCGGATGTCGGAGGCGGAAGAGCGGCGCTGGGTGAGCGTGATGCTCGACAAGCTCGCCGCCCAGGAGAGCAAACGCATCCTCGGTGACGCAGAGCTCACCGAGCGTGCGGAGCGCCTGTCCACCCAGTATTTCGACGGCAGGGCGCGGCCCACGTCCGTGCGGTGGGTGACCAACCAGAACACCCGGTGGGGCTCCTGCACGCCCGCGGAGGGCAGCATCCGTCTGTCCCACCGCCTGCAGGGCATGCCGGAGTACGTCGTGGACTACGTACTCGTCCACGAGCTGGCCCATCTGCTGGTCCCCGGCCACGGGCCGCGGTTCTGGCGGCTGCTGGAGGCCTACCCCCGCACCGAGCGGGCCCGCGGCTACCTCGAGGGAGTCGTCGCGGCGGGCCGGCTGCCACACCTGCCGACCGCTCGCGGAGAGTGACGTTCGTCGATCCTGTACCGAAACTGTCCCGACTTGGCTCATTGTCGTCGCCAGCCGTTAGCCTGACGCGACGCATTCAAAAATCGGGATGGGGGACGGTCGTTACGCATGGCCAGGGAATTCCAACGGGGCCACAAGGCCAAGATCAGCGATCTCACACCCGGAACCGATCTGTACGTGGGAGTGCAGATCGCCGCTCCAGGTCTGACCTTCGACATCAGCTGCTTCGGTCTGGACGCCAATGAGCAGCTCTCGGACGACCGGTATTTCATCTTCTTCAACCAGCCGAAGTCGCCCGAGGAGTCCATCCAGCTGCTCGGCGCGCAGGCCGGTGACACCGAGTCCTTCCGCGTCACCCTCGACCGCGTCCCGCCGCACATCCACAAGCTGTCCTTCACCGCGACGATCGACGGTGCCGGACAGATGTCCCAAGTGGGGCCCGGGTACATCCGTATCGTCGCGGGCGGCGAGGAGGTCGCCCGGTACGCGTTCGACGGCTCGGAGTTCAGCACCGAGCGCGCGGTGATGCTGGGGGACTTCTACCTGAAGGACGTATGGCGGTTCGCCGCCGTCGGCCAGGGGTTCGACGGCGGCCTGGAGGCGCTGCTGAAGAACTTCGGCGGCGAGGTCGCCGAGGAGGAACCGGCCGCCCCACAGCAGCCGCAGGCCGCGGCGCCGTCCTTCGCCCCGCCGCCCTTCGGCGCGCCCGCCGCACCGGCCACGCCGCAGGCGCCGCAGCCCGCCCCCTCGTTCGGCGCCCCCGCCGCGCCGGCTCCGGCTCCCGTCCCCGCGCCGGCACCCGAACCGGCTCCGCAGCCCCTGCACACCGCGCCGACGCTCGCCGCGCCGATGGCACCGGCCGCGCCGACCCCGCCGGCCCCGTACGGCCAGCCGCCCCAGCAGCCGCAGTACGGCCAGGCCCCGGGCCAGACGCCGCCGCCCGGCGCCCCGTCCCCGTACGGCCAGGTCCCGGGCCAGGCCCCCGGCCAGATGCCGCCGCCCGGCGCCCCGTCCCCGTACGGCCAGGTCCCGGGCCAGACGCCGCCCGGCGGCACCCCGCCGCCCTACGGCCAGCAGGCCCCGGCGCCGTACGGCCAGCAGCAGTACGCCCAGCCGTACGGCCAGCAGCCGCCCATGGGCATGCCCCCCGGCGGGATGCCGCAAGGCATGCCCCAAGGCGTTCCGCAGGGCGCGCCCCAGGCCGGGCCCGGTCTGGCCGCCGCGCTCCAGAAGTACCGCGAGACCCCCACCGGGCAGCGCTGGACGCCGCAGAACCAGCAGCTCATGCGGGTCGACCTCGCCATGGGCGGCACGCCCGTGCTCGCCCGGCAGGGCAGCATGGTCATGTACCAGGGCAAGGTCGAGTTCGGCTACAAGGGCGCCGGTTTCTCCGGCCGCATCGTCGGCAACGCCACGGGCCAGGAGATGCAGCTGATGCGTTGCACCGGCCGAGGCCAGGTGTTCCTCGCCGAGAACGGCGCCCATCTGCACCCCATCGAACTCCAGGGCGACGGCATCTGCGTCTCCGCCGAGAACGTCCTCGCCTTCGACGAGTCGCTGCAGTACGAGGTCCGCCGCATCGAGGGCCACGGCATTCCCGGCGGGGCGCTGTTCACCATGCAGTTCCAAGGCACCGGCACGGTCGTCGTGAAGACCCACGGCGTCCCGGTCGTCCTGCCCGTCACACCGACCACCTTCGCCGACTGCAACGCGGTCGTCGCCTGGTCGTCCGCCTCCCAGGTGATCCTCTCCAGCCAGGTCCGGCTGCGCCGGAACGCCTACCCCGGCCACAGTGGAGAGACCGTCAACCTCCAGTTCCGGGGAGCCCCTGGCAACTTCATCATCGTCCAGCCCTACGAGGTCTAAAGGGAGCCCGAACAATGAACCAGCAACTCGCGGGCTACGCCCCGACCCCCGTCGCGGCCCGGATGGAGAACCACGGCCGCTCCATGCTCAAGGTCGCCATGGCCTCCGGGCAGGACCTGTTCGCCCGCACCGGCTCCGTCGTCGCCTACGAGGGCTTCGTCCAGTACGAGCCCAACCCGCCCGCCGCCCGCCAGATCGCCTCCCAGTGGGTGACCGGCGAGGGCGCGCCCATCATGAAGTGCTCCGGTGACGGGCTGCTCTACCTGGCGGACTACGGCGCCGACGTCGTCGTCATCAACCTCGACAATGACGCCCTGTCCGTCAACGGCACCAATGTGCTGGCCTTCGACGCCCACCTCCAGTGGGGCGCCGAACGGGTCAAGGGCATGGCCAAGTTCGCCGGCCAGGGCCTGTGGAACGTCCAGTTCGCCGGCACCGGATGGGTCGCCCTGACCTCGCGAGGCACCCCGATCGTCGTCGACTGCGGTCGCGGCGAGGACGAGACGTACGTCGACCCCGACGCGCTCGTGGCCTGGTCGCCGTCGCTCAAGGTCAAGGGCAAGCGCAGCTTCAAGGCCTCCTCCCTGATCGGGCGGGGCAGCGGAGAGGCGTACCAGATGGCCTTCTCAGGGCAGGGCATCGTCGTCGTACAGCCGAGCGAGGACAGCACCGACCGTCTGCGGATCCGGGGCTGAAGGGGAGCGAGAACACACCATGCAGAGCCCGCTTTTCAGCCACACCGAACAGCAGAGCCAGGAGCGGTACGTCGTGCAGAACCCGCAGCTCCTGCGGGTCGCCCTCACCGGGCACGACGACGTCCTCGCCCGCAAGGGCGCCATGGTCGCGTACCAGGGACTGATCGACTTCGACGGCGAGTACCAGAACAACAACCAGCGCAACGCCCGCGCCAACACCGGTGAGGGCCTGGACCTGATGCGCTGCTCCGGGCAGGGCACCGTCTACTTCGCCAACCTGGCCCAGTACATCCACGTCGTGGACGTCGACCAGGACGGCATGACCGTCGACAGCGCCTATGTGCTGGCCCTGGACTCCACACTGCACACCGAAGTGATCGCCGTGGACAGCCAGTACGGCATCTCCGGCTCCGGCAAGTACCAGCTGAACATCTCCGGCCGGGGCAAGGTCGCCCTGATGACCTCGGGCCAGCCGCTGATGATGCACGTCACGCCGGACAAGTACGTCAACGCCGACGCCGACGCGATCGTCGCCTGGTCGTCGTCCCTGCGCGTCCAGATGCAGGCGCAGACCCACTCGTCCCAGGTGCGCCGCCGCCGAGGCAGCACCGGAGAGGGCTGGGAACTGAGCTTCCTGGGCCAGGGCTTCGCGCTCGTCCAGCCCAGTGAGGTCATGCCGCCGCAGAACGCCGAGATCGGGCAGGGCCTCGGCGCCCAGTTCGGTGTCGGCCAGCACGGCGCGCACGCCCAGAACCAGAACAACGCCTGGAACTGAGCGACCCCCATGTAAGGGGCGGCCGCCATTGGCGACCGCCCCTTACCCATGAGCGCGCACCCGTTACGCATGCACTACAGCGACGCGCGGGCCGCTTCCACCAGCCGTACGACCGACGTGTCGGCCACGGCCGCCACCTCCTCGTAACCGAACCAGCGCAGGTCCAGCGACTCGTCGCTGATCGCCTCCACCGCGTCCGGCGGGGCGATCGCCACGTACTGCGCATCGAGGTGCCAGTGGCAGGGCGCCGGGATGGCGTGCCGGTCCAGCCGCGCGGGGCCGCCCGGCAGCAACGTCAGACCGGGGATGCCGGACTCCTCCGTGGCCTCCCGGAGCGCCGCCCCGGCCACCGTCCCGTCACCGGGCTCGCAGTGGCCGCCCATCTGCAGCCACATGCCGAGCTTCTTGTGCAGGGTCAGCAGGACCCGGCCGCGCTCCGGGTCGACCACCAGCGCGCTGGCCGTCAGGTGCCCGGCCTCGCACGCCTTCCACATCCCGTCCGGGTGGGCCGCCAGGTGGTCCAGATAGACCTGGCGCAGCTCCGCCTGATCGCCGGACCCTTCGTACGCCTTCAGTACGAGGACGGCGTCGTCGTGCAGACTCACTTGTCGGTGTCGTCCTCACCCTGGTCGCGCTCGTCCCGCCCGGCGGCTTCGCCGAGCATCTTGTCGAGCTCCGAGAAGTCCAGGTGCTCGCGGTGGACGAAGCCGTCGGGGTCGTCCAGGTCGGACGCCGTGGGCAGCATGTCCGGGTGCTCCCACAGGCCGTCGCGGCCGTCGACACCGCGCGCGTCGGTGAGCGACGCCCACAGCCGCGAGGCGTCCCGCAGCCGGCGCGGCCGCAGCTCCAGACCGATCAGCGTGGCGAACGTCTGCTCGGCCGGACCGCCCGAGGCACGACGGCGGCGCAGCGTCTCGCGCAGCGCGCCCGCCGACGTCAGCCGGGTCTTGGCGGCCTCGTGCACCACCGCGTCCACCCAGCCCTCGACCAGCGCCAGCGCCGTCTCCAGGCGGGCGAGCGCGGCCTTCTGCTCCGGCGTGTCCTCCGGCTGGAACATGCCCTGCTGGAGAGCTTCCTGCAGCTGCTCCGGGTTCGACGGGTCGAGCCCGCCGACCGCGTCCTCCAGCTTGCCGGTGTCGACCTTGATCCCGCGCGCGTACCCCTCGACCGCGCCGAACAGGTGCGAGCGCAGCCACGGCACGTGGGCGAAGAGCCGCTGGTGGGCGGCCTCGCGCAGCGCCAGGTACAGCCGCACCTCGTCCTGCGGCACGCCCAGGTCCTTGCCGAACGCCGCCACGTTCAGCGGCAGCAGCGCGGCCTTGCCGGCCGGCCCCAGGGGGAGCCCGATATCGGTCGAACCGACCACCTCACCGGCCAGAACGCCCACGGCCTGCCCGATCTGCTGGCCGAACATGGCGCCGCCCATGGAGCGCATCATGCCGATCAGCGGGCCCGCCATGGCCTGCATCTCCTCGGGCAGAACGTTCCCCATGGCCGCGCCGACCTGCTCGGCGACCGGGTCCACGAGCTGCTGCCAGGCAGGCAGGGTCGCCTCGACCCACTCCGCGCGGCTCCACGCCACGGCGGTGCTCGCCCCCGACGGCAGGGACGTCACCCCGTCCAGCCACAGGTCGGCCAGGCGCACGGCCTCCTCGACCGCCGACCGCTCGCCCGGCCCGACACTGGCGTCCTTGGTGCCGTCGGACGTGCCCTGCGAGACCGTCTGGCGGGCGATCTGCTTGGCCATGTCCCAGTTGACGGGACCGCCCTCATAGCTGAGCATCTGGCCGAGCTGCTGGAAGGCCGCCCCCAGGTCCGTGGGGTTCAGCGAGCCGAACATCGCGGCGAACGGATTGTCCCCGCCGCCCGGCATGCCGCCGAACCCGAAGGGGTTGGCACCAGAACCCTGGCCACCTTCGGCGGGTCCCTTCTTCTTGCCTTCGTCGCCGTCCTCCGGCTCCTCCGGCGGACCGAATCCGAATGGGGTGTCACTCACGGGGTTCCTCGGCTCGTAGGGCCGCCGGCTTCCTGCCGGCGGCGGCTGCCCGACAACACCACCAGCGTAGACATCCGAGCCGGATGTGGGCTCGGTGCTCCACCGGCTCATGGCCTGCGGCAGGATGGACGCCACCTGGTACGTACGCGTCATACACGTACGTACTGAAGACAACCGCTGGAGACGCCCGGTGAGTTCCCCAGATCCGCAGGTTCGCGCAACGCACAGCGCTGAAGTTCGCCAGAGGCGAAACGAATCAACCCAGTCCGCCGGCCGCGGCCCCGTCGTCGCGGTCACCGGCGCCGCGTCCGGCGTCGGAGACCTGCTCACCCGGCGCCTCGCGGCGTCCGATGAGGTCAAGCAGGTCATCGCCATCGACGAGCGCCGAGGCGAGGTTCCCGAGGCCCATTGGCACATCCTCGACGTGCGGGACCCGGCCATCGCCGAGAAACTGCGCGGCGCCGACGTCGTGGTGCACCTCGCCCTCGACCTCGACCTGGAAACCGACGCGGCCGCCCGTACGGCCTACAACGTGCGCGGCACGCAGACCGTGCTGACCGCCGCGGCGGCCGCGGGCGTCCACCGGGTGGTGCTGTGCACCTCCGCCATGGTGTACGGGGCACTGCCCGACAACGACATCCCGCTCTCCGAGGACGCCGAGCTCCGGGCGACCGCCGAGGCCACCGGTGTGGGCGACCTGCTGGAGATCGAACGCCTGGCCCGCCGGGCACCCCGGGCGCACCCCGGCCTGAACGTCACCGTCGTACGGCCCGCCGTCCTGGTGGGCGGCACGGACACGGCGCTGACGCGGTACTTCGAGTCGCCCCGGCTGCTGGTGGTCGCCGGGTCGCGTCCGGCCTGGCAGTTCTGCCACGTCGAGGACTTGGTCAGCGCGCTGGAGTACGCGGCGCTGGAGAAGGCGGAGGGTGAGTTCGCGGTCGGCTGCGACGGCTGGCTGGAGCAGGAGGAGGTCGAGGAGCTCAGCGGTATCCGCCGCATGGAGCTGCCCTCGGCGGTGGCACTCGGGGCGGCGGCCCGGCTCCACCGGATCGGGCTCACCCCGTCGCCGGCCGGCGACCTGGCGTACACCATGCACCCCTGGGTCGTCAGCGTCGGGCGACTGCACGACGCGGGCTGGCGGCCGCAGTGGACCAACGAGGAGGTCCTCGCCGCGCTCCTGGAGGAGGTCGAGGGCCGCCACACGGTCGCCGGCCGGCGCCTCGGCCGCAAGGATGCCACGGCTGCGGGCGCCGCGGGCGCGACGGTGGCCCTGCTGGGCACCGCCGCGCTGGTACGCCGGGCCCGCAAGCGCCGCGGCCTGTAGCGGGCGGAGGTGCGGTCCCCGGGCCGGCGGGCGGGAAGCGGGCAGTGGCCGGCAGGGCAGGGGAGGCGGGAAGCGAGGAGCGGGAAGCGGGAAGCGCCGGAAGGGAGGCTCCGGCCTGGGCTCCGGCGCGAGGCTCTGTAGGAGGCTCCAACGCGCGCGTGGCCGGGCAGGTCGAAAACGCTATTCCGCGATGTCAGTCCCGTGCGGCACGATGGGCAGCATGGCACCCACGTACGACCACCCCGGCGAGCGCGCGGCGGCGGACCCGATCCGGCTGCTGGCGATCCGCGACGCCCCGCTCTCCCTCGACGAGGTCTTCCGGGCCGTCGGCGACGACGCGGCCGGTGGAACCGCCCTCTTCGTGGGCACCGTGCGCAATCACGACGGTGGCGCCGACGTCGACGCCCTCGGGTATTCCAGCCACCCCACCGCCGAGGCCGAGCTGCGCCGCGTCGCCGAGAAGGTCGTCGCGGACCATCCGGTGCGTGCCCTCGCGGCCGTACACCGGGTCGGCGACCTGACGGTCGGGGACCTGGCCGTCGTCGTCGCGGTGTCGTGCCCGCACCGGGCGGAGGCCTTCGCGGCGTGCCGCAAGCTGATCGACGACCTCAAGCACGAGGTGCCCATCTGGAAGCACCAGCGCTTTTCCGACGGTACGGAGGAGTGGGTCGGCGCCTGCTGACCGTATCCGGACGGTGGGCAAGCGTCCGATTTGCGTAACCCGACCCCTGGCGTGAGCGTTGAACTGGCGGATGGTTAATCTGCTGATCAGTCAGTGCTTTGTGCGCATGGGGACGGGAGGTCGTGATGGCAGTTCTCGCCTGGTTGCTGATTCCGCTGTTCGCTGCCATCGGTGCTGCGATATGGGGAAGCTGGGCCTCACGGGACCGGACCACCGGTGATGTCGCCGAGCTGGCCGGCTACGCGCGCTTCCGCGAGGTGATGGAGAAGTCCCACTCGGGCAGTGGCACGGCCTGACGGCTCTCCCCGGACGGACCGGCCCCGGGGGTGCACAGACACGCGCGTCCCGTACTGTCGTTCCATGCCACGCCGCACTGCGACGATGCTCGCCTCCACCCTCGTCCTCATCGCGCTGCTCTGCGCAGGCGTGTTCTTTCCGGTGCCCTACTCGGAGATGAGCCCGGGACCGACGGTCAATACGCTCGGCGAGGCCGACGGCGAGCCGGTGCTGCAGATCTCCGGCCACAAGACCTACCCCACGACCGGGCATCTCAATATGACGACGGTCAGGGTCACCGGTGCGGACTACAGGATGAACCTGGTCGAAGCGGTGTACGGGTGGCTCGCCCACGACAGCGTCGTGGTGCCGCACGAGACGCTCTATCCGAACGGCAAGACCGAGGAGGAGTCGACCCAGGAGAACGCCGAGGAGTTCAGCCAGTCCCAGGAGAGCGCCAAGGTCGCCGCCCTCGGACAGCTGGGCCTCCCCGTCGCGTCCCGGGTGGTCGTCTCCTCCGTCCAGAAGAACAGCCCCGCCGAGGGCACGCTGCACGCGGGTGATGTGATCAAGGCGGTGGACGGTACGCCGGTCAAGGCGCCGCAGGACGTGGCGAAGCTCGTCACCAAGCACAAGCCGAAGGAGGACGTGGTCTTCACCATCGTCCCGGCGAAGGACGCGGCGGCGGCGGAGAAGGCGGGCCGTGAGCCCACCACGACCGAGCGGGTCACCCTCACCACCAAGACGTCCGACGAGGGCGACCGGGCGATCGTCGGCATCCAGGCCGGGACCGATCACACGTTCCCGTTCACCGTCGACATCAAGCTCGCCGACGTGGGCGGCCCGAGCGCGGGCCTGATGTTCTCGCTCGGAATCGTCGACAAGCTGACTCCGGGCGACCTCACGGGCGGCAAGTTCGTCGCGGGCACCGGAACCATCGACGAGGCGGGCAAGGTCGGGCCGATCGGCGGTATCGAGATGAAGCTCGTCGGCGCGCGGACCGCGGGCGCCAGGTACTTCCTGACGCCCGCCGACAACTGCGCGGCGGCGGCGTCCGACACCCCCGACGGACTGACCCTGATCAAGGTGAACACGATCAAGGACGCGGTGGCGTCCCTGGAGAAGGTCCGCAAGGGCGTCACCACCGGCCTCCCGAGCTGCTCGGCGGGCTGACCCGCCGCCGCCCCCCGGGGCACCGGGACGGTCCCCGGGCGCCGGAGAGCGGTCACCCCGCCGCCGGCGCCCCCTCCCGGGGCCCGGACGTCAGGATTCGAACGTGGCTGCCAGGGCGTCGGCGAGGCCGGGGACGAGGTCGGCGCCGGTGAGGACCTCGGTGGGGGAGTCCTTCTCCCGCAGCCGCAGGGCCGACTCGCGGGCACCGTCGCGGAGGACCGCCACCGTCATACGGACCTCCTGGCGGTCCGGGTGGGCGGCGACCCACTTGGCGAGGCCCGCCTCGTCGAGGCCGTCCGGGACGGAGGCCTCGGCGGACGGCGGGAGCATCAGCCGCTCCACCGTCATCGCGCAGCCCGCCACGGCGTCGGGCCAGGCGATGGTGCCGAGGAACTCGTCGAGCGGCCGGCCGGCGGGGATCTCGTCCTGCTCGATCGGGGTGAGCGGAGCGGCGGCCTCCTCGGAGTCGAGGCCGAGCTGGGCGGCCAGGCCCGGCTCCTGGGAGCGCAGCTGCGCGGTGTCGACGAGGGCGAAGAGCCGGGCCGGCTGGTCCCAGCCGAGGCCGGACGCGTACTCGTCGATCTCGAGCACCGCGCGGGTCAGCGGGCTGGCGGCCATCGGGGGGCCTGAGGGAGAAACGTTGGACATGGTCAATATCCTGCCTCCTTTCGACCCGGAGGCGGGAACTAGGTAAAGCTTCAGTAAGTTGCATGAGTGGGCTCTACGATCGCTGGGCCTGCTTCACCACATGACCGCGAACTCGAGGGGCGCACGTTGGCTTTCCAGATGCCGGACCGCGGCGGAGGCCCGACCGGGCCACGGATCAGAGTCGGCCGGCCGTCCCGGCGGGCCCGTACCCTGCTCATGACATTGGGGGTACTGGCCGTGCTGGCCATGCTCTTTGTCATGTTCGCCGGGTTCTGGACGGACTGGCTGTGGTACAGGTCCGTCAATTACTCGTCCGTCTTCACCACCACCCTGTGGACGAAGATCGGCCTCTTCGCCGTCTTCGGCCTGCTGATGGCCGTGGCGGTCGGACTGAACATCTGGCTCGCGCACCGGTTGCGCCCGCCGCTGAGCGCGATGTCGCTGGAGCAGCAGAGCCTGGACCGGTACCGGATGGGAGTGGCCCCGTACAAGAAGTGGGTGCTCCTGGCGATCACGGCCCTGGTCGGGCTGATCGCGGGTGCCTCCGCCTCCGGCCAGTGGCGCACCTGGCTGATGTGGGTCAACGGGGTGTCCTTCGGCCAGAAGGACCCGCAGTTCGGCCTGGACGTGTCGTTCTTCGCGTTCGACCTGCCCTGGTACCGGTTCCTGCTGGGCTTCGGTTTCGCCGCGACCGTGCTGTCGCTGATCGCCGCCGCCCTGACGCACTACCTGTACGGCGGGCTGCGGATCACCAGCCCCGGCGCCCGCGCGACCGCCGCGGCGACCGGACACCTCTCCGTCCTGCTGGGCGTCTTCGTCTCGCTGAAGGCCGTCGCGTACTGGCTCGACCGGTACGGCCTGGCCGTGAAGTCCAGCGACTTCAAGGCGACCGGCAACTGGACCGGCCTCAGGTACGTCGACGCCAACGCCTACCTCCCGGCGAAGACGATCCTGTTCTGCATCGCCGCCATCTGCGCCGTGCTGTTCTTCGCCACGCTCTGGCGCCGCACCTGGCAGCTCCCCGTGATCGGCTTCGGGCTCATGGTCCTGTCGGCGATCCTGATCGGCGGGCTCTACCCGGCGATCGTGCAGAAGTTCCAGGTCCAGCCGAACGAGCAGGCCAAGGAAGCGCCGTACATCGAGAAGAACATCGAGGCCACGCGCAAGGCGTACGACATCGACCAGACGAAACCGGAGAACTACTCCGGCAAGTCCACGGTCAAGGCGAAGGACAAGCTGCGGGCGGACGCCGACACGGCCGCCAGCTACCGGCTGGTCGACCCGAACATCGTGTCGCCGACCTTCCAGCAGCTGGAGCAGCGGCGGAAGTACTACCAGTTCCCGACCACGCTCGACGTCGACCGGTACGAGGGCAAGGACACGGTCATCGGTCTGCGTGAGCTCAACATCCGGGGCATCCCGAAGCGGAACTGGATCAACGACCACTTCACGTACACCCACGGCTATGGCGCGATCATGGCCACGGGCACGGCGACGGACGCCAACGGCTCCCCGATCTTCACCGAGTCGGGGCTGCCGACCACCGGCCAGACCCCGAAGTACGAGCAGCGGATCTACTACGGCGAGAAGACCGAGCAGTACTCGATCGTGGGCGGCCCGCAGAAGGAGCTCGACTACGAGGAGAACGGCGAGAAGACCACCAGCTACAAGGGCAAGAGCGGGGTCAACCTCTCCAACGCCTTCAACCGGGCCGCCTACGCCGTGGCCTTCAGCGAGCCGCAGATCCTCTACTCGGGAGCCATCGGCGACGGGTCGCGGATCCTGTACAACCGCACGCCCAAGCAGCGCGTGGAGGCGGTCGCCCCCTGGCTGACCATCGACGGCGACGCGTACCCGGCGGTGATCGACGGCCGCATCCAGTGGATCGTCGACGCCTACACGACGACGAACGGCTACCCGTACGCGTCGCGCACGACGCTGGGGGACACCACCACGGACTCCCTCACCGCCGGCAACCAGACGCGCGCGGTCGTCGCCCAGCAGAACCAGGTCAACTACATCCGCAACTCGGTGAAGGCCACCGTCGACGCGTACGACGGCACGGTGAAGCTGTACCAATGGGACACCAAGGACCCGGTCCTCAAGACCTGGATGAAGGCGTTCCCCGGCACGGTCGAGCCGAAGAGCGCCATCAAGGCCGACCTCCGGGAGCACCTGCGCTACCCGCAGGACATGTTCAAGGTCCAGCGCGAGCTGCTGACCCGCTACCACGTCCAGGACCCTGCCCAGTTCTACAGCGGCAGTGACGCCTGGCAGGTGCCGGACGACCCGACGAACAAGGACGGCAACGCTGTTCCGCCGTACTACCTGAGCATGAAGATGCCCGGGGACACGAAGCAGGAGTTCTCGCTGACGACGACGTTCACGCCGAACGGCCGGCCCAACCTGGGCGGCTTCATGGCGGTCGCCGCCGACGCCAACAGCAAGGACTACGGCCGGATAAGGCTGCTGAGGGTCACGCAGGACGTGCCGGGCCCCGCGCAGGTGCAGAACAAGCTCAACAGCCTGCCCTCCGTGGCCCAGTTCGTCCGTGACCTCAAGGGCGCCGACTCCGACATCCAGTACGGCAACCTGCTGACGGTTCCTCTGGACGGCGGCTTCCTGTACGTCGAGCCGATCTACGCCCAGGGCCGCAATGCCCTCTACCCGCTGATGCGGAAGGTGGCCGTGTCGTACGTCGACGCGGACCAGCCGGAAGGCGACACCACCAAGGACACCACGGTGTTCGAGGACAACCTCGCCAAGGCGCTGAACGCGGTCTTCGGGGTGGACGGCGAGACGCCCACCACACCGCCGCCGAGTGACCCGACCAAGCCGCCGGTCACCGGCGAGGCCGCGCTCGCGCAGGCGATCGCGGACGCGCAGAAGGCGTTCGCGGACAGCGAGGCGGCGCTGAAGAAGGGTGACTGGACGGCGTACGGCAAGGCGCAGGACGAGCTGGCCGCGGCGTTGCAGCGGGTGGCCGAGGCGGACGCCCAGCGCAAGGCCGACGCCGGCAAGAACGCCGACAAGCCCGCGGCCGGGGCGGCCAAGCCCAAGCCCGGTGCCGGTACGGCGGGCGCCGACAAGCCCGCGTCGGGCGGCTGAGCCGGGGAGGCTCTCCTGCCCGTCCTTCGGGGCGGGCGGGAGGGCCTTCTGGTCGTGATACGGTAGTGACACAACGACGCGGGGTGGAGCAGCTCGGTAGCTCGCTGGGCTCATAACCCAGAGGTCGCAGGTTCAAATCCTGTCCCCGCTACTGAAAGCAAGGGCCCGGATCCTTCCAGGATCCGGGCCCTTGTCATGTTTCGGGGACAGCAGGGCTCCTGCGGCTCATGTGAAGAACGGCCCTGACGGGGGCAGTTGAGGTGAAACGTGTTTGACTTGTCTCCCTGTGGGCATGTCGACAAAACGCTGAAGTGACCTCACTGGCTGCGGTATACCAGGTGTACGCGGGTAGCAGGTGGTGCGACGATGGGAATTATGGGGGACAGGGCAACTCTGTTGGAGACAGGGCGGTTTGTGCAGCGGTACGCCGAAAGCGCCGCAGATGTGATGAGCGACGCTGCCATGGAGACCACCGCCATGGACAGCGCCGAGACCGGTGACGGCGTCGAGATCGAGGAGCGTCACCGCCGCGCCGCCGAGAACGGTGACACCGCCGCCATGAGCGTCCTCGGGGCACTGCTGCTGCGACGCGGCGACCTCGACGGCGCCGAGCCCTACCTGCGTGCCGCCACCGCCGACGGTGACCGCGCCGCCGCCAACAACCTGGGTGTCCTGCTCCACCAGCGCGGGTACGCCGACGAGGCCGCCGGCTGGTGGCGCATCGCCGCCGTGGCCGGCTCCGCCGCCGCCGCTCACGCCCTGGGCCGCCACTACCGCGAGCGCGGCGACGAGCCCGCGGCCGAGTACTGGCTGCGCCAGTCCGCCGAGCAGGGCCACGCCCTCGGCGCGTACGCCCTTGCCGACCTCCTGGAGCACCGCAGCGACGTGGGCGCCGAGAGGTGGCTGCGCGCCGCCGCCGAGCAGGGCCACCGCGAGGCCGCCTACCGCCTCGCCCGCGCCCTGGAGCGCAAGGCCCAGGCCCGGGCCGCCGACGACACCGGGGCCACCGCGGGCACCGAGACCGCCGAGCAGTGGTACCGGCAGGCCGCCGCCCGCGGCCACCGCCGCGCCGCCCTGCACCTCGGGGCGATCCTCGAACGGCGCGGCGAGCTCAAGGAGGCCGGCCGCTGGTACCTGACCTCCGCCAAGGACGGCGAATCCCGCGCGGCCTGCGCACTCGGGTTCCTGCTCCGTGACGCGGGCGACGAGGAGAGCGCCGCGGTCTGGTGGCTGCGTGCCGCCCAGGACGGCGACGGCAACGCCGCCAACGCGCTGGGTGCCCTGCACGCCGCCCGCGGCGAGCACCAGACGGCCGAGCGCTGGTACCGCGCGGCCACCGACGCGGGCGACGTGAACGGCGCGTACAACCTCGGGCTGCTGTTCGCCGCCCAGAACCGCGTCGCCCAGGCCGAGCAGTGGTACCGCCGCGCCGCCTACGCGGGTCACCGTGAGGCCGCCAACGCGCTCGCCATCCTGCTCCTCCAGAGCGGCGACCCGAACGGCGCCGAGCCGTGGTTCTCCAAGGCCGCCGAGGCCGGCAGCGTCGACGCCGCGTTCAACCTGGGCATCCTCCACGCGGGGCGGGACGACGACGAGACGGCGCTGCGCTGGTACGAGCGTGCCGCCGCGGCCGGCCACACCGAGGCCGCGCTCCAGGTCGGCATCGCCCGCCTCCGCGACGGCGACGAGCAGGAGGCCGAGCGCCACCTGCGGTGCGCGGCGGGCGGCGGCAGCGCCGAGGCCGCGTTCCGGCTCGCCACCGTGCTCGACGCCCGCGAGGCGCCCACCGGGCCGCCCGCGCTCGGCGAGCCGCAGACGCCGAAGAGCGAGTGCGAGGAGTGGTACGAGAGGGCCGCCGAGCAGGGCCACCGCCGCGCCCAGGTGCGGGTGGGCATGCTGGCCGCCGCCCGTGGGGACACCGCGGAGGCGGCACGCTGGTACCGCGAGGCCGCCGACGCGGGCAGCCGCAACGGCGCCTTCAACCTGGGCCTGCTGCTCGCCCGTGACGGGAACGAGCGCGAGGCGTCGCTCTGGTGGACCCGTGCCGCCCGCGCGGGCCACGGCCGGGCCGCGCTGCGCCTGGCCCTGCTCGCCGCCCGCCGGGGCGAGCTGACCGAGGGCCGACGCTGGTGCGCCCGCGCCGTCGAGCTGGGCCCCGCCGAGGTCGCCGAGCGCGCCGCGCGGCTCAGCGAGGCGCTGCACCAGGAGCTCACCGCCTAGCGCGGACGGAGGCGGCCCGGCCGGCAGCACGGGCGGGCCCCTCACCGACGGCACGCTGCACCAGGGGCACGGGCGGCAGCGCTGGCCGACGCGGGCCACAGTGCGGCAGCGCAGGCCCATGCGGGGGCCGCGGCATCGGCCCGCGCGGGGGCCGCAGCCCAAGCCCTCCTTATGGATTTGCGCTGGTCCACGCGGTCCCGTAAGGTTGTGTTCACCGACGCGGGGTGGAGCAGCTCGGTAGCTCGCTGGGCTCATAACCCAGAGGTCGCAGGTTCAAATCCTGTCCCCGCTACTGAAACCGAAGGCCCGGATCCCT
>NZ_JBEPEL010000109.1:0-20738 GCF_040300825.1 Streptomyces sp. NPDC000229 | reverse complement strand
GTGCCGAGGCCGTGCCTGTCGTGGGAGACCCGGTCCCCTACCGCGAAGTGCTTGATCGGTGCGGCGACGGGGGCTTTGAAGGGACTGGGGGCGGAGGGAGCTAAAGCTCCCTATTGAATTCCGCCTTTCGGCGGAATTCCGCAGGAATTCGCCTGTCGGCGAATTTGGGATGGTTTCTGATAAGCCCCTTCGGGGCTTATTTTGGGGCGAGTTGAATTGCCTTTCGGCAATTCTGGCTATGGGTGTTTTGAAAGCCTTTCAGGCTTTCTTTTGGATTCCCGCGTTGCGGGAATTGATGGGGTGTGAGGTGACGGGGTGTCCGCCGGTGGCGGACACGGTGGGGGCGGGGGTTGGGCCCCTGTCGGGGCCGGGGGGTGCGGGGGTGTTTCGTAGTGAGGGCGTGGCTAGAGTCTGGGTTCTGTTCCCATGTCCCCTGCCTGCTAGGCGGGGTAACGGGGTGTCGGGCTTCTGTGGGGCCCCTGTCGGGGCCGAGGGGGATGGGGTGGGGTGGCGGTACGGCGGTACGTGCCCGGGAGCTGCCGCCCCGTTCCCGGGGCGCGGCACGAGGGCGTTTCCCTGCCGCCCGACGGGCGGCTACTCTCCTCTTTCCAGCACACACCGGAATACCCACACACAGACACGCCTCCCCCGGAATTCAACCACGGCCTTACGGCCCGAAAACCCGAGGCTCAGAAATATCGACCCAGGGGGCGTGGCGCCCACCCAACCAATTACCAGACCCTCACCTGACACTCCATCACTACCCACCCGAATCTGACGTCGCGTCACAGAGAATCTGAAGGAATTAGAGCGCCATCAAAAAGTAGAAATGAAGGGGTAGAAGAAAGGAGGCACGCAAAGGAAAAGACCCCTTTCGGGGCCGTTTTCCGGTTGGTTTCACATGGCCAATTCGAGCTGCCGCACGCCCGGTTGGACCGGGCTGGACTTCTCCGGGCCGTAGACGACGTTCCACGGGCCTGCCGTGGGCTTCGCTCGGGGCTCCAGCACCATCACGACCGGCTCGCCGTCCAAGGGGATCACCGTGCGGCGGGCCGGGTCAGTCCGCTCGCCGAGCAGCCACTTGGTGACGATCCCGGTGAGCGTCTGGCCGGTCTCGGGGTGCTGCCACGTCACCCAACTGCCGGGCGAGTACTAGCCGGTGGCGGGCTTCGGCGCGGTGCCCTTGCGGCGGTCCCGCTGCCAAGCCTTGCGCACCTGCTCCGGGGTGTCGGCGGCGGCTCGGACGGTGCCGGAGACGCGCGGGATGCGGTTCTGAGCGTCTGCCAGGATCTCATCCCGCCTACCGGCCAGGCCGGCCGCGAACGCCTCCCGTAAAGCCGTGTGATCGGTCCCGCTGACGGACACCGTGACGGTCCACTCGCCCTGTACGCGGAGGATGCGCGTGGACTCCTCCCACTCGACCGGCTGGAAGGCCACGCCCTTGGCGTCGATGGCGGCCAGAGCCTCCCGGCGCATCCCGTCCACCACTCGCTCGTGCGCCTCCTTGCTGGCGGTCCGACGCATCTCCGCGACCGCTGCGCGCCGCCAGCTCTCCACAGACACGTACAAGTGCGCTACGTCGGCCGGAGGCTCGGCCCTCGCGATCTCGGCGAGCAGCGGAGCGACTTCCTGATTCTCGCGAGCCTCTGCTACCCGCTCCCAGGACTGTTCGGCTCCCGCGGAGTGCGCCGTCCAACCCACGGGGCGGACGGTCTCCGGCAGGTGCGTGATGCTGCCGGACTCGGCGATACGGGCCGACAGGGTCAGGACGCTGACCAACTGGCTGACGGTCTCGGCGGTGCGCGCGCTCATCACAGATGCCCTTCTCGGGGTGGTGTTCTCGGCGCGGCGGGGGTGCCACTCCCCCGCCGCTGGTGGTTCGGGCCTGCGCCCCGGGTGGGGCCGGGTGGGCTGTCAGCCCCAGGTGACGCGCAGGCGCTGGGCCTGGGCGTACTCGGCGAGCTCGCGCAGCTCGTGAAGCCGCGACTGGACGTAGCCCTGGGAACGGCCGCAGTCGATGAAGCGGCCGTCCGTGACGGCGGGGCGTCCGGCGTCCTCGGGTTCGAGGGCGAGCGCGAGCAGGACGCGACCGAGGAAGAGCTGGGCGTCCTCGTCGCCGTACGGCTCGGCGTATCCGAGGGTGCCCAGCACGCGGGCCGCGTTGGAGTTGGCCATGTTGACCGGCGCACCGGTGAGTTCGGCGGTGAAGGTGACCGACATGGTGGGCTCCTCTCAGAGTGGTGGGTCCCCCGCCGCAAGGGGGCCGGAGCAGCCTCCCGGCCGCTCCGGCGGTGTGGGGCTTAGAGCTCCTCTTCGAGGCTGGTCAGCAGCGCCAGGACCTTGTCCTTGGTGAGCGGCACCGTCTCGCCCTCGGCGTCAGCGCCGCCGGTCAGCAGAACGGGACCGTGGTAGTCCTGGTAGGTGAAGCCGAAGCGGAACGCCAGCAGCGTCGCGAGCTTGTTGACCGGGTGGTTGTAGAGCCCTTCGTCGTCCAGCCACATGTCGAGCTGGCTGGTCAGCCCCACGACATCCACACGCTCGCAGCGGATCACGGAACGCATCACGACCAGTCGGGACTCCGAGTCTGCGGGCAGGTTGACCGGGACGATGTCCGCCTCGGGGGTGATGAGCAGGGCGTCGGGCGTGCGGGTCATGGGTGACTCCATCTCTCGCAAAGGTGTGTTCTCGGTGCTGGCCGACTGCCACCGCCGACCAACAAGACAACTATATCCCATGCACATCACGAATGTCTACGAGAACCACCGGTCAACGGCGGGAAGGCGCACCGCCGATCCCGGGGCGCAGCCGGTCGGGCGCGCCCCGGAGCGTCCGGCAGGTCAGGCCAGCACGGGCGGGTGCGGGCACCCGGCACCGGCTGGCGTGGAGCTACGTTCCCCGTTGCAGCAGGTCGACGGCCACCGACTTCAGGCTCACCACGACCGGGCAGCAGGCTCACAGAGCGCCGACCACGCCCCTCAGGCAAGGCTCAGCCACCTCCGCCGGCCGTTGGGCCAGGATGCCACCTCGGGCGGCCACTCCCGGCAGCCTGCTGTGTCCCCTCGATACTTACTCGCCCAAGCACTTCGGAGGCGCCCGCCGAGGCACCGGCCGCTTTCCGTATACCGGCTGGCGGCGGGTCGGCCGACGCAGCGCGGCGGTCAGCCAGGTGGTGACACGGCGGCGAGCCCTGGTGAACGGGACGGCACCGGGCGGGTTGCCGCGGACACGGCGGAGCACCGGCGGCCGGTTGCCGTTCCTGGGCAGGCGTCGGCTTCTCCTGAACCGGCGCGGCAGCGGAAGGCTGGCCAGGCAGCCGGGCGCAGCCCTTCCGAGATGCGCCCGCGTCACTGGGACCCCACGATGGCGACTGCGCCGACGAGAACCGCCCCGAGGGTGCCGGCAACGATCAGCGGCGTCGCGAGCCTGGGATGGCGCAAGGCCAGATAGAACCCGGCACCCATGACCAGCAGGGCGACGAGGACCAGGAGCAGGACGACAAGCAGAGCGAGCTTGAACACGGACGGTTCCCCTTCAGATGAGGCACGCCACAAGCGGCGCGCGGCGAGCAGCACGGTGGAGCAGGCGGTAGTTAGCCCCGCAACCCCTCCTCGGGTCCTCTAGTGAGTCGATTGCTCAGGAGGCGGACAGGAACGCGCTCGGGCAGGCATGTGGGATGCGTGCCCTAGGAGCGCAAGCCGCGTCGGCGTGATCACCATGGACAGCGAAAGAGCCCCATTCAATGCTCTGACCAGGCCCTTTGATGTCTGGTCAGCCTTGAATGGGGCTCGGTGCTCTGCTACCTGCTTTGGTTATGTAGGGGTAGCCCTTGAATGTGACCGCCGGGACGCAGGCCACAAGAGGGGAAGGGGGCGGCCCGGTGGTACTGCCCCCAGAGCACATCTGGGCACCGGGCCTAGCGACACCACCGGCCCGCGGCCAGGCTGGGCTGAACAGCTCGGCCAACCTCGGCATCGGCGGCGGTTTCCGCGGCCGTACGGGCCCGCGGATGGGAGGCGGAGACTCGAAAACGCCGGGGCCGGGCCCCCAGCTGCCGGCGGCATACGACACCTACCCCCGCAGCCTCCCCTGGCTGGTGCTTCGCCCAGGCCGGCGGCGGGACAGGCGTCGGCACAGCGCCGTGGCAGCGGCCTGATGGCCGACGGCAGGAACCCGGCGGACGCGAACAGACAGCACCGGCGGTACAGCGGCAGCGGTACCGGGGACGGCGGAAGCCAGGCGGGGCAACCTGCAGGCAGCGGCGTTCCGGTGAACCGGCGGCGCCCCGGTGGGGGGCGGGACGGCGGACGCACGGCGATACGGCGGCAACCCACCCGCGGACGGCCGGGGCACGGGGCCCGGCGGGACGGCCGGGAGCCCGTCCGGCGGGGCCGAGGAAATCCGGCGCTACCACAAAGACGACATGCGGAACCGAAGAGAACGAACAGAATGTAAAAAAGGCCCCTTTCGGGGCCCCTTTCTCGATACCCGTTTCTTATGGAGAAGCTGACAGAGTGTAGGAATACAGCCGGTCGACCTCCGAGAATCCTGCCGACTCATAGAGGCTGATCGCTGCCGTCCGGTCCCTCTCGTCACCGGGCGGAGCGTCGTCGTCCACGTAAAGGATCGCCTGTGTGGCGCCGAGCCCGGCCAGGACGTCGAGTGCGGAGCCGAGCATGGCGCGGCCCAGTCCTTGTCCGCGTACGTCGGGCAGGACGCCGATCCACCACAGCACCCCGGTGCCCTGGACCGGCAGGCCGACAACCGCCTCTGCGACCGTGCGGCGGCCCTTGCGGGCCTCCAGTCGGCGGGCGTCCTTGCCGCCCGGGTCCTGCATCACCTTCACGCCTGTAAGGCGGGGCAGGCCGTATGCGGGCAGGTCGGCGCGCATGTACCGCCACAGGCGCTCGCCGGTGAACCCGGCGCGGTCCAGGGCGGCGGCCGTGGCGGGGCGGTGCCGGACCGGCAGGGCTTCAAGGCCGAGGGACAGTGCGGAGGCGAAGTGGAAGGCGTGCACCGGGCGCGGCGCAAGGGCGGTCACGGTGTGGTGGATCAGCGCGTCGGCGACGTCCGGCCGTTCCTGGCAGTGCAGCCACAGGAGCTGTCCCATGCCGTCCTTGGGGCGCGCCGCGTACGAGACGGCGCCGACGACCGCGCCGGTGCTGTCCATGGCTACCTGGGTGGTGGGGGTGTCCAGTTCGGCCCACCAGCCCGCGTCCACCGGCGAGCGGCCCTGAAGTGCCTGACGGAGCATGGCGGGGGTGGCGTGGGGCTGGCCCGGCAGCCGGTCGGCATCGATCAGCTCCAGCACCGCCGCTTCGTCGGCGGGGGTGTACGGGCGCAGCGTCACGTCGAGTACGGGGCTCACAGTGACGACCATGCGGGGCTTCTCCCTTCATGTCCAGAACGAACCGGGGGGGCAGGGCAGCGCCATAGACGGCGCTGCCCTGCCCGTGGGTGGCTGATGGTCAGCCGATAGTGGCTCCTCGCTCGTGAGCGCCGAGGAGCCACTGTTCAACGGCGGACAGGGCCAGCAGGAAGGCCGTGTCCTTCTCCCGTGCCAGTGCCGTCCGGTCGATCAGCCCGCACTCGACCGCCAGCAGCGGAGCGCCGGGGTCCAGTCCGGCCGCTTCACCCGCCAGGGCGGCAGTGAAGTACGACTTCCTCCGGGGCAGTACGGGCAGGGCGTGGCGGGGCATGAGCGACAGCACCAGCCACTTGCACCGCCAGTACGCCGTGGGCGCGTCCGGCCGGTAGCGAGCCGCGACGGGCACCGCGAGCGCGGCCGACAGGAAGCCTTCCGTCAGGAACGGTGAGGCTTCCGGCACCGGCCCGGCCGGGCCGATCACCTCATGCGGCCAAAAGGCGTCGAACGCGTCCGCCTGAGCCCAGGAACGGCCCCTCGCCGCGTGCTGCTTGATCCTCCTTTCCACCCAGGCCCGGCCCCACGCCGTGGCGTGGCTCCGGTACGGCTCGGCCAGCGCGGGGCTCGGCACGGGCGCGGTCCACTCCGGCCAGTTCACCGCCCAGTACGCACGGGCGCTCACACCAGCCGGTGCGCAGCGGGCCAGGATCGCAGCCGTCTCACCGGCCGCGCCGGGCCCTGAGCCGCCCACGTCCCGCAGATACCGCCACGCGGCCCGCAAGCCGTACCGGGCCGCGATCTCGGCCGTCGCGTACCGGGGCACCCCCAGCAGCTCGTCCGAGCCCACCCCCGACAGCAGCACCCCCACACCGAGACCGTCCGCCACCTCCGAGAGAGCGGCGTTGACCTCCGGCAGTGAGTCCAGCCTCGGCCCCACCGGAGACCACACCGGCTCGGCGCGATGCCTGGCCGGATCGATGACCACCAGCCGGACCCGGTCTTCAAGCCCCAGATCCGACAGCAGGCACTG
Source organism: Streptomyces sp. NPDC000229 (assembly GCF_040300825.1). NCBI lineage: Bacteria > Bacillati > Actinomycetota > Actinomycetes > Kitasatosporales > Streptomycetaceae > Streptomyces > Streptomyces sp. NPDC000229. The sequence continues at coordinate 14,346 of NZ_JBEPEL010000109.1, read as the reverse complement.
GACGACCGGGACACACGAGCGGCCCCGGTCATCCCGGTGGTCACCGGTGAACGCGACCACCCGGCGGTCTTCCGCGATCTCGCAGACGTGCAGGAGCGTGGCCAGGGAATCCAGCCCGCCCGACAGGGCCACACCGATCGTGTCCGCCTCCGCTGTCAGCGACCGGACAGACTCGGCGAACGCGGCCCGCAAACCCCCCGGATGAGGAGCCGGGACAACAGGGCGCATGGGGAGCCGTTCGACTCCACGCCACAGGCTGACGGGATAGAACTCCCCCGTCAGCGCGGGCGGGGCAAGGAGCAGCCCCACCGCATGCAGATCGACCCCCGGGACAGGGCCGGACAGATCCAGCGGGCTCGCCGCCATCCGTCCGTCCCCGCCCCGAAAGCCCCTTACCAGGGGTGAGATCACCGCTGGCGCAGCGCCATCACCTGACGGACAGCGGCACGCACAGCAGCCGCCAGACCCCGACGGGGCTCGTCGTACAGAGCCCCCTTCGAACCCTTCGCGTACTGACCGTCACCCGGATGCGACTTCGTCGACATGAGCATCTCCTTCAATGAGTGTGTGACTTCGGTTGTGCTGGCCGACTGCCACCACCGACCAACAAGACAACTATAGCCTAGATACATCACAAAGGGCAAGGGGAAAACACCCTGACGGAGAAACAATCCCCGCAGTACACAGCCCCTTTCAGCCCGCCCGGGCGGGGACACAGCGCAGGCGGCACCACCACACCCCTGCCAGCAAAGCAGCACAGGCAAGGGACACGGCAGCACGCAGCCAGGACACGGCAAGCAAAGCGCGCCCGAACCCGACTGCCGAATCCCGCAGCGCCGAACCCTCGGACAGCGAAGCGACCGGGGGGCGACGTGCATGGGCCGGAGCAAGCGAAGCGACCGGCCCATGGGCCGGGGCGGGAAAGCGAAGCGTCCCGCCCCCGCCCCAGCGGCACCACCCACACCCCCCCACCCAGCGGGCATGAAAGGCGCTGCGCCAGCCACCCCGAAAGCACCCTGGAACCGACGGAGAAGCACATGCGGTGCCGGCCGTTGGCCGGCACCCCGCTGCTCCCGGACGGGAGCAGCGGGGTAGCGCGGCCCGGCCCCTGCCGGGGCGGCACGGGCGAACAGGCGCCAGGCACGACGGCGCAGCGGCCGGACCGCAAACAACGACGGGGCAGCCCATGCGGCGCCGGCACGCGCACGGTGGCTTCCTACCGTCTCCCTGAGCATCCCAGGGTGCGGCCGGGCGGGTCCGGCCGCACCCTGAACACATGACGGACCACCGCCCCCCGACGGGGCCGCCGCGGGGGCCGCAGTGGGGACAACCGGCCTCGAGCCCCAGAAGCGGCCGCCGTCGCACCGTGCTGACGCACACCCTCGCAGCCCTCGGCGGGCTCCTGATGGGGGTACTCATCGGCATCGTGGGCACCGGCGGCGATACCGACGGCTCCTCCCAGCCGCCCGCCTCCCCGACCACTACGGCGCCCGCTTCGGAGGTCCCATCCCCGGCCCCCACACCCCCCGAGGCGACCGGAACGGCAAAAGCGACCGCGCAGGAGATCCCCGGCGACGGCACCTTCCTAGTCGGTCAGGAGGTACGACCGGGCACCTACCGCAGCGCCGGGCCCGCCGACGCCCTGACGGACTGCTACTGGGCCCGCCTCAAAGGCACCACAGGCGACTTCAGCCAGATCATCGCCAACGGAGCTGGCAAGGGCCCGGCCACCGTAACTGTCCTGGCCACCGACAAGGCATTCCAGACCTCCGGCTGCCAAACCTGGAAACGGCTCAGCTGAGCCCACGACACCGGCTCCGCCGCCACCCTTACCCCGACCGGCGGCCCGTGGGAGGTACGCGAGGGTGGCCCGGTGAGGCTGTGGGAGACGACGCCGCGCTGTCCGCGCACGACGACCGACCCGGGCGGGAGACGTTCACCCTTCACGTCTACGACGGCGGGCGGCATCTGCGGCACCCGCACCTGCGGCCTGCCGCTACGCAGGCCCTGACACCGGTCAGGACCGGACCGGGCAAGTCCTGGAGCCCGGACAGCGAGCGTGTGCCTACAGCTTCGGCCGACCGGCGGCGCTCGCCCGTGACGCCTTCGAGCTTCCCGGCTCGTCGACATTCCAGGCGGCGAGCAGTCATCAGGCACTGAAGCATTTTTCACCGGAAGCTGCGCGACGGGAGGCCGAGCCCGGTGCGCCTCTTACAGTTCTTCAGAACGCAGAAGTGTGAAATCTCCGTTCAGTCGCTCCTGAAAATTCGCTTCGACGCGGGTGGCATACACTAGGACCGCATATTCCTCGTGGTGCGGCTCTGACAGGTATCCATCCTCATCTGTCCAATTCATCTCGACGGTCAATTCTCGATCCCCGTCGGAATGACGATAGTATACGCCGCCTTTGTAGGAGCTTTCATGCTCTTCAAAGGGTACCCCCAGGCGTTGTGCGATCAAATCTCTAACCTCGTGGATGTCGAGACCCTTAGCCCCATAGAGTTCATAAAAGTTAGAGCTCACGCACTTTCCCTTCGTGTAACAGGGGGCGCCCAGTTCGGGCGCCCCCTGGATCTAACTACCGAACTATAATACTCGGAGCCCTACCCGTGGCGTCGCTAACGGAACCGTAAATCATGAAGTTAACCGGTCGCTTCGCGTCCCCGGATAGACTTCTCTGGAGATCCGTCAGCCCCATCTTCTGAATGTCGGCACCCTTGAGCGGTCCCGTTCGCGTCCCATTGGACCGAAGATCAATGCCAGCCTTCTTAGCGCTTGCCAGTATTTCCGGTCCCGCCAGGGCGATATCGTAGTCGCTCACTCTGCCGGCATCAAAGGGCTTCTGTGTCCTGAAACTCTTTCCAGTGACAGCGCTGCCTTGAAATATCGCGGTTGCTTCACCGTGCCCGGCCTCCTTCAGTCCAGCCTGCAACTTACTGCCGAACTGCTTGAACGATGTAGCGTTGGGGAATCCCATAGGGAATGAGCGCGGGCCTGGCTTAGCAATGGACCGGTGCCCGAGTATTGCAGCAGCGATACCGGGGACGAGGTACTCGTCGCCAGCGGTGTTATATCCCTGCTCGGCCACCCACGCGTCGTACTGTGCACCGTAGTCGCAGCCGGGTGCTCCAGCTCCGCCGTTTGTTCGGCAATCATCGTCAACTGTCCAGCCGAACAGCTCGAAAGTATACGGAACGTTTCTTACGAGACCCAGAAGGAAGCTTCCGGCAGGCCCTGGATCAGAAGGCCCCGTCATACTGTCCTGGGTGCAATTTCCTTCCTTTATGGAACACACCGTGCCGGTGCTCTTGGTCTTGGCGGTGCCACTGCCACTGCCACTGCCACTGCCACTGCCACTGCCGACGCTACCGCCTACGGTGTCGGGGCTGGTCGGCCCCGCCGCCATGATTTCGTCGACCTCCGCGCCCTTGCACGGGTAGGTGCAGGAGCTCGTGCCACCACCGTGGTCGGGCATGAGGCCTGTGGGGTCGGAGGCCGTAACGGGGGTGTTGTTTGCGTAGCTGTAGCCGTTGAGGGACTGGTGCTGGTCGAGGGCGAGGATGGGGTCGACGCTGATGAATTGGCCGATACGGGGGTCGTACTCGCGGGCGCCGATGTGGGTGAGCCCGGTGGTGGTATCAGCGGGTGCGCCGAGGAAGGCTTTGTCGTCGGGCCAGGTGGTGGGTGTGGTGCCGCGTGGGGCGCCGAAGGGGGTGGTGTAGCGCTTGGTCGTGGCGAGGGTCGTGGCGTCGAGGGCCAGGCTGCTGGTGCCGTGGTGGTCGGCGGCCAGGAAGCTGAGCTTGGTGCCGGTGACGCCGGCGGTTGCTGTGCGGACCGCGATGGTCTGGCCTGCGGCGGTGTAGTAGCGGGTTCCGCTGAGGGTTTTGGTGGTGCCCTTGGTGGTGAGGCGGACTTCGGTGCCACCGAGGTACAGGACGGTGTCACCATCGCCGGACGCGCGACGGACGAGGAGTTCGCCTGACGCGTCGTACAGGTAGCTGGTGTTCAGTGCGGGCTTGGTGCCCACTGCGGGTTCGGTGGTGCCGACCAGTTTGCCTTCGGTGTTCCAGGTCAGGGTCTGCTGGGCCTGGGTTCCGGGGCGGCTGGTGGTGTTGCCCGCCGCGTCGTAGTCGTAGGTCGCAGCCTTCGCACCCGTAGTGCTGGCCAGCGGGTGCGGCTGTCCCTTGGGGGTGCCGTAGGTGTAGGTGGTGGTCTTCGCACCCGAGAGGGTGTTCTCGGTTTCGGTGGCGCGTTGGCCGGCTGCGTTGTAGGTGTAGCTGGTCCAGTAGGGGGCGGCGCCGTCGAGATTGGTGGTGGTGCGGCCGGTGGCTGCGCAGTCGGCGGTCTTGGGGGTCCAGGCTTCCTTGAGGCGGCGGTGGCCGTCGTAGGTGAAGCACTGGTAGTCGGGCTTGGCGGTGCCGCCCTGGGTGGTGGCGTCGAAGATGGAGGTGACGTTGCCGGCGTCGTCCTGGGTGAACTTCAGTTCTTGCGGCATGAAGCCGTGGACGTCGTCGGTGACGTAGGAGCGGGTGAGGCGGCGGGTGCCGTCCTCGTAGTCGTAGCCGAGGTAGACCTTCTTGCTGGTGGAGCTGGTGCCCAGTGTCAGCTGGCGGAGGTCTCCTTGTGGGGAGTACTGGGCTGACTGCAGGTATTGGGTGGTGCCGCGTGAGGTGAGCTGCTGGCCCAGGTCGCCGTGGGTGTGGGCGACGGTTTCTGCCGGCAGGCCGCCTACGGCAGGGTTGCTGGCCTGTCGGACCGTTCCGTCCAGGTTGTAGGCGACGGTGGCCGACAGTGTCTGCGGGACGCCGGCGGCGACGAGCGGGTCGCTTGCGGGCAGGATCAGCTGGCTTCCGGTGACCTGGTAGAGCGGGTCGTAGCTCGTGACCTTCTGTGTGTAGGCCTTGCTGGTGGTCTGGTTAATGCCGTTCTCGTAGCGGACAGCGGTGTCCTGCTGTCCCTTGGCGAGCGTGTCGAAGGTCCAGGCGGCGAGCTTGCCGGCGTCGGTCTTCGTGGCGCCGTCCCACAGGCCGGTCTTGCGACCGAGGATGTCGTATTCGGTGAGGAGCGTCTTGCTCCGGGCGACGTCGGTGGCGGCTACGGCCTGGTCGAGTTCGTTGTAGGAGGTGGTGGACTTTCCCTTGTCCGGGTCGGTCGCACTGGTCTGACGGCCGAACAAGTCGTAGCCGTAGAGCCACTTGGCCTTATCGGGGCCTTCATTAATGGTGGCCTGCTGGCCTGCCGGGGTGTAGGTGAAGGTCGTGGTGGTGTAGTCCTCACCAGTCGCCTGGGGGCCGCCGTACTCGCGACGCTGAGTGGCCTGCCCGAGCGCATTGGTGACGACGGCAGTGGCCTGACCGCCTGCAGGGGCGGTGGTGGTGACGGTGTCGCCGGTGTAGGTGGTTTCGGTCGTCCAGCGCAGAACGTTCTTGACCTTGGTTTCGGCCTTGATAGCACGGCCGGCACCGTCATAGGTGGTGTCTACCTGCATCGGCGCCTGGCCGCCGTCTGTTGCCACCAGGGCGCCGGACGGAGCGCTGGTCTCGTCCCATATGTCGGCGAGTGACGAGGAGACCAGTCCGCGCTCGTCGTACAGCGTCTCGGCGATAAGGCGTCCGCCGGTCGGGGACGGTGCCTGGGTCTGTCGCGGGCGCAGCAGGGAGTCGTAGATCTCGTAGGTGGTGTTGTAGCCGCTGGCGTTGCCCTTCAGCACGCTCGTGGCAACCCACGAGGGGGCGGAGGAGGTGATGTTGTAGGCGTAGGTGTAGTTGGGGGCTTGTGCCAGCGAGGTGAGCCGGTTGGGCAGCCAGACCTTGGTGACGCGGCCGAGGCTGTCGTACTGACTTTCGGTGATCTTGCCGTTCGCGTCGGTCACCTTGAGCGTGGCACCAGTGGCAAAGTCCAGAAGCGTCGTGGTCTTGTGCGATTTGGCGTTGGTGACGCTGGTCTCGGTGAGCGGGCCGGTAGCAGCGGGTATGTAGGTCGCGGTGGCGGTGCTGGTGTCGTTGGTGTCCTTGACCGTCAGCGGCCGGCCGAGAGTGTCGTAGGTAGTAGTGGCTACCTTCTGCCACACCGGCTGATCATCCGTGCCGTACGCCTTCGCCCGGCCGACCCACTGCGCTTCGCCCTTGGTGGGCTTCTGGGCGGCGGTCCAGGAGGTGGAGTCGTAGGCGGTGGCGGAGTCTGAGATGACGTCGCCGGGCCGGGTGGAGTCCGCAGGCAGGTCGAGGGCGGTGTCAAGGGTGACGCACGGCTTGGCGACGGTCCGGGTACGAGCAACGAGATTGTTGATGCCGAGGGCGTCGTTACGGGCGTACCAGTTCCGGGTGCACCTCTCGTCACCGGTGACGGCGTTGTCGCCCTTGTCTTCGACCGTTTCGGCCATGCCGTAGGCGTCGTAGGTGGTGGCGGTGGTACGGACGCGGTCGCGGGGCGGGCTGACGGTGGTGATGTTGGTGCGGGCGTGGGTGGCCGCGGTGCGGACGTAGTACGCCTCGGTGTCGGCGTATGACTTGTGCTGGGTGGCGGTGCGCTTGGACCACGGGTCGTTGACGGTGCCGCCGACCTCGGGGCCTGTCACGCCGTTGTAGGTGACGGATTCTCGGGTGAAGCCGGCGTACTGATCGGCGTCCGTGACCCCGGGGGCCTTGATGCCACTGACGGTGGCGGTCTTACGCAGGTCTGGGTGCGGTGTCTTGCCGTCCGTCCCGAGGACGCGGTCACCGTTCATGCCGCGCAGGTAGACAGTGACGGTCTTGGACTGGGTCTTGCCGGCCAAGCCTGTGAGGTGGGTGACCTTTTCAAAGCCGCGCCAGATCGACCAGGTGCGTTCCTTCTCCTTGACCAGGGGGTCTTCGTTGTAGTGCCAGGCGCCGCCGCCGGAGTAGGTGTAGGTGTGCTCGACAGCCTCGGAGCCGCCCTTGGCGTCGATCGTGGAGACCGCTTGGACCGGGTACTTGTGGAACCAGTCGAGGATAGGGTCCTTCTCGCCGTTGGGCGACCAGTAGACCGGGTAGCAGCGGCGGGTGTTGGTGTCAACCTGGGGCATGGTCTGGCCGGCGAGACAGTCGGCCTGCATGTAGTTGACGATCGTCTGCCCGCCGGTCTCCGAGGTGATCGTGCGCAGGCGCGGCTTTTCCAGGGAAAGAATGTTGTCGGTGGCGCCGTCGACCCGGTTAGGGCGGAATTCGTGGGTCAGCTTGACCGGGTCAAGGCTGAGGTCAGTGCCGCGCTTGCCCGTGTGCTTGATCTCTGAGAGCCACAGTGACTGGTCGGTTGAGTCACCGGTGTCGCCGGGGTCGAGGTACTGCTGGGTCAGGGCCCAGGAGTCGACCGAGGCGTAGCCGGGGGTGGTGGCGGCCGCGTCCCAGGCCTGGGTGGAGATGCCGGTCATACGCTTGCGGGTATAGAAGCTGGGACCGACGTTGCCCGTGCACTTCACATCCGCCTTGCACTCGGCGTCGAAGGGCACGTCGGGCCAGTTGTCGCGGGTGGCGTCGGTCAGGGAGCCGCAGTCGGTGCCGATGCAGCGCTCGGCGTAGCCGAAGACGACCTTGTTGGAGGCCGCGGGAGCGGCGGAGAACAATGCGCCGGCGCGCTGGCCATAGCGGATTTCGTTGAGGTAGCCGCCGCGGGTGTAGGGGGTGCCGTTGTTGTCGTCACCGAGCTTGTCGTAGTGGTTGGTCTCGGCGGTGTACCAGTAGGACATGGCGTTGCCGTGGGTGTCCTCGACGTAGTCGAGGTTCCACCGCCATGCCTGCGTCTTGTCGCGGGAGGAGAAGGCGGAGCCGTCCGCATACCCCGGCTCGCCCGCGTCGTCGCCGAAGACCGGGACGGTCCAGACGGAGTTCGTGCGGTCGGTGGTACCGGCACCGGCGAGCTTGTTCAGGCCGAAGACGTACCTGGTTCCTTCGCCGGTGGTGACGGTCCAGTGCTCGCCGTTGTCGTCACCGTTCTCTGCACCGGTGGCGATGGTGACGGTGGAGGCGTCGTCGTTCTTCAGCCGCCACTTCCCCGTCGTGTCGTCCTTGACGAGCTCGGTTGCCTTGCCGTTGAGGACGAGGGAGGCGTTGTCGTACTTCCAGCACAGATCGAACTTGTCGGTCTCCCCGTCGTCGTCACACGGCGCGTACTTGCGCTCGACGAAGGAGGAGGTGATGTCGAAGCCCTCGCCGATCACCGTGCCCTGGTTGTTCGACGACGCGGTTCGGCCGTCCACGCTTCCGGAGTCGTAGGAGATGCCGAGATTGGGCTTGGGGCCGGCCGCGGAGGGCGGGACCCGCAGGGGGTAGGACCAGGTGAAGCTGCCGGATGAGCCGCCGGCTTCCCAGGTGGAGGACGCAGACAACGGCGTCGCCTTGTAGTCCCCGCTGCCGGACTTGGTGCCCGCCGCCACGGCCAGGACCATCGTCTGGGTGGCGGCCGGGGCGGACGACGCACGGGCGCCGGGCGCCAGGGCGGGTGCCTGAGCCGTCCGGAACGTCAGCTGGGTATTGAGCTGCTCGGTCGTGCGGTCGTTGGTGAACTGAAGCGGGGTGCGTGTTCGGCACTTGCTGTTTGCCGGGTCGTTCAGCGCACAGTCCGGCAGCCGCAGAACCTGCAGGCGCCCCGCCCAGTCACCTCCGTAGGCTGCGGCAAAAGCGCTGTAGTTCAGGCCCAGGGCAGCGCCTCCGCCGGTGGCGGGGGCGGACACCGTGAGCACGACGCCTTTGACGCCGAGCCGGGCGGCCTGCTTCTGGTCCAGGACGTTTACCGTCACAGGGCCGGCAGCCTTGAGCGCCGCGCGTGCCTTGGTCCGCTCCGGCGGTGCGACAGTGATCGGCAGCGTGCCAGGGGCGGCCTTCGCCGAGCCGGTGGCAGGCACGGTGACCGTGGCGGTTCCGGCCTTGGGCCAGACGGCCTTCTTGCCCTGGTCGGCCTTGGCCCGCGCTGCGTCCGCGCGGAGGGTCTCGGCGGCCTTGTTCATGATGGCCGCGCTCTTCTTGTTCACCCGAGCGGTGAACGGGGACACATCAGCCGACTCGGGCGCAGCCAGCTTCGGCTTGCCCAGCGGATCGACATTGGCGGCGAAGGCCACCGGAGCGAGCAGGCCCGGGATCATGGAGAACCCGAGGACGGCCGCGAGCGGCAGGTGTTTTCTGCTCCGGCTGCTTCGCTGGGCAGCCGGTATGGACCGGTTCATGCTTCTTCTTTCATGGTCACTGGAGCCGCGGCGCGCGGCGCAATCTGGTGCCCGCAGCTCGCGGCTACGGGACGTGACAGGGGTGATGCGGCCCGGCGGCTCGATGCGGATCGGGGTGGCCGCCGGGCGCGCTTGGTTACTCCGCTCCGGGCTCGCCCATGACCTTGGTCATGACTTGGTCTTCGGTCATGGCACCGGCCCAGACCCGCAACTCGTCCAGAGCACCGGGCAGGTAGTGGCCGTTGGCGCCGCCGGAAGGGCCACGCCCAGCCGCGATTTCGCCACGACCCTGCTGCGGCGTGGTGAAGGCTGAGTCGTCGACCGGCATCTGCTTGGTGTGTCCGACATACAGGTGAGTTGCGCCGTTGCCGGTGGCCGTCTGCTCGGCCGCATCGAAGACACCGGTGACCTGAACCCAGGTGTCCATGTCCGCGGGGAACTCGGAGGGAACGGATCCGCTTGCTATCACCTTGCCGGTGGCGTCAGTTGCCGTGCGGCCGAAGCGCCACAGATAGCCGCCGGCGGCTACCTTCTCCACCCAAAGGGCCCAGGAGGATTCCTTGCCGTCCGGGGTGGCCTGCCCGAAGACATGTACCCGTGCTCCGATGGGCAGCGCGGCGAACTTCGCCCCGTCGAGCTTGACGGCCGCGGTCACGGTGAAGGAGCCGGTCTCGTCCAGCACCGGTCCGGCGGTGGACATGTAACCGGTGGCGCCGTCCAGCCGCAGCTCGTGCTGCTCCGGATCCGCGGTAGCTCCGGTGGCTGAGATGGTCATCGGGCCGGGCGCGTAGGACGTCAGCTCGCTGACCTTGCCGTTCGCCGCCGTGGCGGCATCCCAGTAGGCGACCAGCTCGGTGGCGGGAACCCCAGCTACCTCGAGCCTGGTGTCCAGGCGCACCTCATCGCCTATCAGCGCCCGCTGCCACAGGGTCAGCTCGTCGATACGGCCCATGAAGTATTCACCTGCCTTGGAGCCGCCGACGGTCATGCCAGCCGACGACGTCCAGGGCGTGTATGCGGGGTTGGCCGTAGCGAGCGTGAGGGGTGAACCCTGCGGGCGGCCGTTGACATAGAGCTGAATGGTGTCGTTTGCGTTATTGGTGTCGCCCTTGGTGTCGAAGACGCCCGCCAGGTGTGTCCACACGTTGAGGGGCGGGTTGGCTGCGTCGGCCACTGAACTGACGTAGGCGGGCGTGGCCGAATCCGTGACGGCCCGGTTGAACACCCACTTCTTCGAGGACGCGGAATAGAACAGGTTGAACGCGGCCGAAGTGGTCGTTCCTGGCGCGGAGGCCACGACGCGGGTCTTGTCTCCGTCACTGAGCAGCACCCAGGTCGAGATCGTGAAGGAGTCCTTGGTGTTGAGGGGGGCGCTGCTGGTGGAGGCGTAACCGAGCTGCTTGGCCGGGTCAGTGACATCGTCGTTCAGCCGCAGCGAGTGGTCACCTGTGCCGCGTCGTCCCAGTACCGACCAGGTCGCGGCGGTGCCCGCCTGCTGGTGAAGGGTCAGATTATGGCGGATGGTGCCCTCGGTGGTGGCGCTGTCGGTGGCCGTGGTCACCGTGGAGCCGGGCGTGCCGTCGTCGAAGTGCCACAAGCCGGTCGGCCCCTGGGCCGGCGCCACCTTGAAGTGGAACTCCGCTGGTGTGCCGGTGCGCGTGCCATTGTTGTCCATCGCTTCAACGATCAGTACCTGTGTCCCGGAAGTGGTGGGCACAGGGGCAATCGTGGCCAGCGGTCCGTCCACCTGTTTCGTGGTCTCAGCCCGCTGGGTCAGCAGCCGCCACCGGTAGTCCGTGATGTCCTTGTCGAGCGGATTGGGGGCGATGGCAAACGAGCCGGGCACTCCAGGTGCCCCCTTGCCCTCACAGAGGGTGGCCGTGCACTCGGTGTACGGGCCCTTGGAGGTGATACTCGGAGCACGGGGCGCCGTCGTGTCGATCTTGAAGTAGCACCAGCGCTTATACCCCGACGAGATCGCCGTGGTCACGCCCTCATAGGTCCAGAAAGTCTGCGTCAGCGACCTGACCCGGTACAGCGATCCGTCCACGCCGCCCGTCAGTCTCAGCTTGGCCAGGGTGTCGTCCACGTAATAACCGGTAGAAGGCACATTGGTACGAGCGGCGCTCCAGCTGCCGTCCGACATCTTGCGCTCCACCCAGAAATGGGCGCGCAGCGAACCCTGCTCTTCGGTGCTGGCCGGCTTAACCAGTGTCTGGACACGTGCCTGCAGCAAAGGGTCCAGGCGCGTCGCCACGACCGGGGTCGCGTCGGACGTGGAGCAGCCCTGCATCGTGCCGTTGCCCGGGATCACGCCGTCGTCGGTCACAGCGCCGGGCTTGATGACGTAGACGACTTTCAGCTCGGCGTTGTCGTCGAAGCGCTTCCACGCATCCGCGTTGCCCTCGTCTGCGGCCTGGAGCATCAGGGTGAGGCGGGAGAACTTGCCGTCGGCGAAGTTGCGCACCGTCTTGGTGAGGTTCTCGTCTGTTTCACTGGCCGCGTCGTTGAACTCGATCCAGGCATCCGGCTGGTCAGGATCACAGTGCGTGCCGCGGCCCGCCGATACGGTGCGGTCGCCCATCAGGTCAAGCTTCGCCGGCCCGGGCCACCGGCTGCCCTCGGAAATGTTGTCCGTACGCCACAGCTGCAGCGCATGCGGGGTGCAGGAGAACGACCACGTCTCATATGCGCGGAACGTCGCGTCGATCACGTACCTGTTGGACAGCTTGGCTGGCGAGAACTCGAAGTACATCCGGTTGGTGTGATCGGCGTCGCAGTAGTACGGGCCCACCCGGTAGCAGCGGCCGACACCGAGGTCACCGTCAAAGTTCCAAAACCGGTCCCCGTCCGACGACAGAACTGCCCGCTCCGACACACCCAGGCCCATGGTCGGGTCGATGTAGACGGGGTAGACCGTGTCCGACCCGCGCAGCAGCTGCAGGTCCGGCTTGATCGAGATCGACCCTTCCGCGACCTGGACGGGCAGCTCCGCGGTCACGTCCCCACCGTCTGGTGCAGTTGCCTCCGGTGCTTCCGCGTCATCTGCAGCAACGCCGGTGGCGGCCGTGCGCATCAGCTGGGTCTGCGTCCCGCCATCACCGGCGGAATCCCACATCAAACCAGCCGGCCCATTGAAGACCGTATTGCCGTCCTCGTCGATGGCCCGAAGGCCGCCGCCGTGGCCTGGAGCGATCGTCAGGCCCTGTCCGGTGGCCGACAGCTCCACCTTGTTGAGCTCCGGGTTCGCCGCCGCCTCGGCGTTCTTCACGACCAGGACCTCACGGTAGCCCTCAGCCGTAGCGGTCAGCTGCAGATCGACACCGCTGAAGACCTCAGGGTAGGTCGCCGTCGGGCCGTTGAGAACGGGCTTTGGCAGCTGCTGTGGCCAGCCCAGCGTCACGGCCCCCTGCTGGGCGGCCAGCCGGATCATGTTCTTGCCGCTGCCGCCCCCGGAAAACGCCAGGTCGACCACGGAGGCCTTCGGCCCGACCGAGCCGTCGACCCGCCGCTCCAGCGTGACATCCACCTCCCGCCATGAACCGTCCTGGCCCCTGGTCCGCTGCGGCGTCGTCGACTGCCTCAATGTGAACGTGCCGTCCGGGTTCGCCTCGGTCGTGGAGTACTCATTGCGCTCCGAGACCACCTCGACCGGCTCACCCGTCTGCGCGGCGAGCGCCGACGCGCCCTGCGCCGTAGCCGGCACCGCCTGCGGCACTTGGGCGGCGGCATTGCCCGCCAACGGGCTCAGCACTGACGCCATCACCGATATGGCCGTCAACGCGCTTGCTCTGTGGCGTGCACGACGCCACCCTCTACCCCTCACAACCCCACCCCTGAGCTACATGATCGGTACACAGATTCGCCACATCCTGGGGTCACGTCATGAACCAGTCAAGGGACCATCCACATACCGCACAGTCAGAAATGCGCAAGTCAGGGCTACTTCTGGCCTTTTGCTATTGAGACAGTCGACCACCGATCGTGCCCCTTTTAACCCTGTCTGCTCAGCCCTTGCCTTCGGCATCCGTCCCTCCGGTTGTGCACGCTCGCGCCCCACCAGGCCAGGCACAGCAGTCGCTCCAGCGGCCAGCACCCGTCGTGTTGAACGAATCTCCGTAGCAGTGCGAGTGATCGTTGCCAATCCGATACCCAAGCGCGGCATCCTCCGGCACGCACCCCGTGCTGGTGCCAGGCCAGCCGGGCTCGCCCGGCAGTAGCCACCAGGCGCTGGTGGCGGCACGAGGACAGCCGGAACGGTGCACTCCGACCGAACGGCGCAAGCGACGAGAGCGATCAGGGAACCGCTGCCGAGGGGCGCGCTCGTGCTGGGCCAGTAACGGGGTAAGGGCGGCGCGGCGGCGTACGTGGGACGGCAGTCGGCCACGCGGCGGAACGGCGAGCCGCCGACGAAGCGGATGGCAGGCACGCAGCCGGGACGCCGATGGACGGCGGGCAGGACGGACGGGACCCGTACGGAACGGCGGGGAGCGGCGGGCACTCAGGAGAGCACGGCAGCCGAAACGGACGGACGGGCAACGGCGCAACAGCGGGACAGTCAGGCACAGCGCCCGCGACAGAGGGCGACGAACAGCTGACGGCTGGCCCGGGCCAGCGGAACCGGCCCCTGTCCACCAACAACTGCTGGGTACCCGGCGGGCCAGTCCTTCCGGTCCGCACTTGCATCGTCCACACCTTCAAACACGCCATGGAAGAAGGGCCCCTACCAGCCATCACCTCCGTCGCCACCCACCACCTCGACCCCACCGTCATCGAAAAGCCTGGTGTTAAAGCCAACCAGCGGGCGGCGGGACAGGGCGGCGTGGCCCGTGCCAGCACGGCGCAGCTGCTCATCCTCGCTGTTCATGTCGTTCAGCGTTCCAGCCGTCACCGACAACGCGGGCTTACCCACGTTCGCCGTCGGCTTGCCCGCGCCGCCGGCGGGGCGGACTCCGAAGACCAGCCAGACCAGGAGGCGCTTACGCGTTGGACGGCCCAGCATGCCCGCGACACCGAACACGACCGGTTCAGCGGGCCCGCTGGGACTGCAGACCCCCCGCACGATCGCGTTCCGGATGACACGGTTATGTTCCCCTCTCCGATACGAGCATCGCGGGAGGCAGTATGCGCAGGTACGGACAGCGGCAGACCTTGGCAGGGTGTGTGCT
>NZ_JBEPEL010000108.1:0-20812 GCF_040300825.1 Streptomyces sp. NPDC000229 | reverse complement strand
CGCTGCTCTCCCGTGAGGACCTGGGTCTGCGACTGATCGCGGGACCGGACGAGGCGGACGTCCACTGGGTGCACACCTCCGAGATGGGCGACCCGCCCGCGCCCCCTCGCGTGTGGGGCGCCGCGCCGCACCGGTCGCGTGCCGCCCACCCCACCTGCCCTACCGGGGCTGACTCCGCGCGCGTGCCGCCCACCCCACCTGCCCTACCGGGGCCGACTCCGCGCGCGTGCCGCCCACCCCACCTGCCCTACCGGGGCTGACCCCGCGCGCGTGCCGTCCGCCCCACGCCCCCACCGGGGCCGACCCCGCGCGCGTGCCGCCCACCGCGCCGGCCCTACCGGGGCCGAACCCCCGGGCCGGCCGGTCGCGTCGCGGCGGCCGTCTCGTACCGTCCCGCCGCCGCTCTGCGGAGTCGTCGCGCGCGGGTGGGGGTCACTCGCCGTTTCTGGTCCGGAACAGCGGGCAAGCAGCCGAAAAAAGGGCATGAAGTCCGGTTTACGTCGCTCCGACCGGACAACCTGTGGCCAAGGATCACCGTCTTGTCTCCGGGGGCGGGACCGCGGGGTCCCGGCTGACGTGAACGGAGCGTTGATGAAGGTCTCCTTCCTCATCCACACCATCTATGGCATCGGCGGCACCATCCGCACCACGCTGAACCTCGCGGAGGAGCTCGCCGGACGGCATGAGGTGGAGATCGTCTCCGTGTTCCGGCACCGGGACGAGCCGCTCTTCGCGATCGACCCGCGCATCTCCGTCGTACCGCTCATCGACACCCGCCCCGCCTCCCCGGCCAACGAGAAGACGCATGAGCGGCACCTCCAGCCGGCCGAGCACTTCCCGAAGAACGAGGCCCGGTACAAGGAGTACAGCCGCCTCACCGACGAACGCGTCCGCGCGCACTACGCCGGTGCCGGCTCCGACGCCGACGTCGTGATCGGCACCCGGCCCGGACTCGTCGCGTACGTCACCGAGTTCGCGCCCGAAGGCGCTGTGCTCATCGGCCAGGAGCACATGACGCACAACCACCACAAGCCCGCCTTGCGGGCCGAGATGGCCGGGTTCCTGACCGGACTCGACGCGTTCGTCACCGTCTCCGAGGGGGACGCCGCCTCCTGGCGCGCGCAGATGCCGCTGCCCGGCACCCGGGTGCTCGCCATCCCCAACAGCGTTCCGGAGCCGGTCGTCACGCCCTCCGACACCTCGGGCACCACCATCATGGCGGCCGGGCGGCTGGCGTCCGAGAAGCAGTACCACGTGCTGATCGAGGCGTTCGCCGAGGTCGTCGCCCAACGCCCCGAGTGGACGCTGCGCATCTGCGGCTGGGGCAACCAGAAGGACCGGCTCCGCAAGAAGATCGACCAACTGGGCCTGTACAACAGCGTCCACCTCATGGGGCCGCGTTCTCCCATCGAGCCCGAGTGGGTCAAGGGCGCGATAGCCGTGTCCACGTCCCGCCACGAGTCCTTCGGCATGACGCTCGTGGAGGCGATGCGCTGCGGTCTGCCCGTGGTGTCCACCGACTGCGACTACGGCCCCCGGGAGATCATCGAGGACGGCGAGGACGGCTTCCTCGTACCCGTCGGCGACGTCGACGCCATCGCCGCCGCGCTGCTCCGGCTCATCGACGACCCGCAGCTCCGCCGCCGCATGGGCGCCGCGGCCCTCGCCAACGCCCGCCGCTTCGACCCGGGCCCGGTGGCCAAGCAGTACGAGGAGCTGTTCACCGAGCTCGGCGCGGCCGCCACCCACCGTGCCGGTGAACCGCGACGGCCCGCCCCCGTCCCCGTGCCCGAAACCGTCGCCGACTGCGTCGTGGCCGACGACGGCACCCTCACCGTGACGCTGCTCACCCCGCGCGAGGGCGCTCGCCTGGTGGCCGGACAGCACAGCTTCCCCTTCGACGCGCACGGCACCGCGACCGTCCCGGCCGGGACGCCGTTCGCCGAGGGCGTGCACCCCGCCCACCTCGAATTGCCCGGAGCCGCCGGGCCGGTACCGCTCGCCACCCGCGCCGTCGACCAGCGCGGCGCGATGCGCGCGGCGGACCGGCAGCGCGCCGGCGAACCGGTCCGGCAGCTGGTTCCGTATACAAGGAGTGGTGCTCTGGCGCTCCGCTCCTGGGTGCGGCCCGTCCACGCCGAGGTGGGCGACGTCCGGATCGAGAACGGGACGATCATCCTGTCCGCGCGGTTCCACGGCGCGGCCGCGCCCAGTGGCGAACCGATTCTCCTGCTGCGGCGGCGCGGCAAGGCGCCACTGGAGCTGTCCTTCCCGGGAACCGGGAACGGCACGGACGGTTTCCGCTTCACCTTCTCCTGCACCGCTCCCGCCGCCCGTCAGCAGGACCCGCACGATGTGTGGGACCTGTGGCTCAGGCCCGCTCCGGACGCCGAGCCGGTCCGGCTCGGGCGCTTCCTCGACGACGTAGTGGAGAAGGGCTCCCTCTTCCCGTACCCCTCGATTGAACTGCGCAAGAAGCAACCGCTGGGAGCGGTGCGCGCCCTCGTCAGGAAGCTGGCGGGCAAGCCGCGGGAAGGGGTCGTCGTCAAGGTTTTCTACAGCGCCGCCAACGACCTCGTACTCAACGTCGTCGACAAGCCGACCACGTGATGTCCGTCACCGGGGCACCGTCGCGGTGCCCGTCCGCTCTCCCTGGCCACAGCGTGAACACCAGGTGTCGTGCGGGTGTGGGGTGCCCTCTGTCCGCCTTGCGAGACGGTCACGGAGAGTGCGACCATCAGCCCGTCCCCCAGTCGTCGCAAGGTAGGTCGTTCTGTGTCAGCGCCGCATGAAGCCAAGACTCGCACCACAGCTGTCGTGCTCGCCGGCGGTACCGGCCAGCGCGTGGGCCTTTCGATCCCGAAGCAGCTGCTGAAGATCGCGGGCAAGGCGGTCATCGAGCACACGCTGACGATCTTCGAACAGGCGGAGTGCGTCGACGACGTGATCGTGCTGATGGCGCCGGGTTTCGTGCCCGACGTCGAGAAGATCATCGCCAAGGCGGGGCTCACCAAGGTCACCCGCGTCATCGAGGGCGGCGCCACCCGCAACGAGACCACCGAGCGTGCCATCCAGGCCCTCGGCGAGGGACTCGGCGAGGGTGAGGACCTCAACGTCCTCTTCCATGACGCGGTGCGTCCGCTTCTGTCACAGCGCGTCATCAAGGACTGCGTCGACGCCCTCGACCGCTACCAGGCCGTCGACGTCGCCATCCCGTCCGCGGACACGATCATCGTGACCCGCACCCACGGCGAGGACGGCGAGTTCATCACCGACGTCCCCGACCGCTCCCGGCTGCGCCGCGGCCAGACGCCGCAGGCGTTCAAGCTGTCCACGATCCGGCGGGCGTACGAGATCGCGGCCGGCGACCCCAACTTCCAGGCGACGGACGACTGCAGTGTCGTCCTGAAGTACCTGCCGGACGTGCCGATCTACGTCGTCGCGGGCGACGAGTACAACATGAAGGTCACCCAGCCCGTCGACGTCTTCATCGCCGACAAGCTCTTCCAGCTGGCCTCCACCGCCGCTCCGCGCCAGGCCGACGAGGCCGCCTACCGCGAGCTGCTGTCCGGCAGGACCCTCGTCGTCTTCGGTGGTTCGTACGGCATCGGCGCCGACATCGCCGCCCTCGCCGAGCGGTACGGTTCGACGGTGTACGCCCTGGGCCGCTCCACCACCGGCACGCACGTGGAGAATCCCGAGCACGTCGAGGAGGCGCTCGCCACGGCGTACGCGGAGAGCGGCCGTATCGACTACGTCATCAACACGGCGGGCGTCCTGCGCATCGGCAAGCTCGCCGAGACCGACAACGCGACCATTCAGGAAGCGTTGAACGTCAATTACCTGGCGCCCGTGCAGATCGCCCGCGCCTCGTACAAATACCTGGTCGAGACCAAGGGGCAGCTCCTGCTCTACACCTCCTCCAGCTACACTCGCGGCCGTGCCGAGTACAGCCTTTACTCGTCCACCAAGGCCGCCATGGTGAATCTCACCCAGGCCCTCGCCGACGAATGGGCCGGCGATGGAATCCGGGTGAATTGCGTCAACCCCGAGCGCACCGCCACCCCGATGCGTACGAAGGCGTTCGGCCAGGAGCCCGCCGGATCGCTGCTCTCCTCCGAGGCCGTGGCCCGGACCTCGCTGGACGTGCTGCTGTCCGAGCTCACCGGCCATGTCATCGACGTACGGCAGCAGGACCCCACCCGTGGGGCGAGCGAGGCGTCGGGCTTCGAGCAGGCCCTGGCCTCCGTGCTGGACCGACAGGAAGATGTGTAATACTCACCAGATGTGTTCTTCGGGCCTCTGTGTCGCATTGTGCGAATGCAGAGGCCCGAGTTCGTAAGAGTCCCAAAGATTTCATAACGGCTCGTGAAGTCAGTCCGTGAAAACCCCTGACCTCACGAGAGTTTTGTCCATGTGAAAAAACCGGCACCCCCTTCTGGAGCAGGTTCTTCGTGATTTCGACCGCCATTCGCCTGGCACGTGTGGGCAGTGCTTCAGAGCTCGCCGCGGCAGTCCTCCTGGGACTGGGTTATCCGTGCGTCATGCTCGCCGCCCTCCTGCCGAACCTCTGGTTCTTCGCGGCCGCCGGTGCCGTGACCTACGTCGCCGACTGGTATCTGCACCAGAAGAACAGTTACCTGATCAACCGGCTGAGCAAGGTCAGAGCCGGTCTGCCGATCCGCTTCCTGCTGCGCCAGCTGCTGCTGATCATGCTGCTCGCCCGCGAAGGCCTCGCCGAACAGCCCGTGTTCTACGCGGCGGTCGCCTGCTTCCTGCTCTTCTTCGGCCTCCAGGCCCCGCAGGGCGCCCTCGCCACCCTCATCCGGCTGCGCCGCACCATGCCGGTCGTCACCCGCAACATCGACCTCAACGCCGTACGCATCCCCGACGCCCCGCCGCAGGCGCTGCTCAGCCGCTCCGCCGAGAAGATGCTGCACCTCGACATCCCCGCCATGGCGGGCGTGGTCGTCGCGGTCGCCACCGGCCGGAACGTCATCGGGTACGCGGGTGTCGCCGCCACTCTCGCGCTGGGCCTGCTCTACACCGCGGCCCTCGTCCCGTACCTGCGGCGCAAGCGCCGTGTGCCGACCGCGGGCGCCGTCCTCAAGGCCGTCGGCACCTGGCTGCGCGAGTACCAGCCGACCGTCGCCCTGTACTTCTCCGGCTCCGACGAATCCGCGTACCAGGTCAACATGTGGCTGGAGACCATGGAGCAGGTCGAGGGCCGGCCGCTGATCATCATGCGCGAGCGGAACCTGGTCGACAAGCTCAACCCCACGTCCGTGCCGATCCTGTGCGTGCCCGGTGGCCAGCACCTGATGGCCATGGACCTGTCGTCGATCCGCGTCACCCTGTACGCCGCCAACGTCGGCAAGAACATCCACATGCTGCGCGTACCGACCATGAAGCACGTCTTCATCGGGCACGGCGACAGCGACAAGCTCGCCAGCGTCAACCCGTTCTCCAAGGTGTACGACGAGGTGTGGACCGCCGGCCAGGCCGGCCGGGACCGGTACGCGCTCGCCGATGTCGGCGTCCGCGACGAGGACATCGTCGAGGTGGGCCGCCCGCAACTCGCGCCGATCAAGACCTGGACCGGCGCCCCGAAGAACCCGATCCCGACCATCCTGTACGCCCCCACCTGGGAGGGCTGGGACAACAACCCCGGAAACACCTCGCTGCTGCTGGCCGGTGAGAACATCATGAAGCGGCTGCTGAACGCCCCGCAGCCGGTCCGGGTGATCTACAAGCCGCATCCCTTCACCGGGCTCGTCAACAAGAAGGCCAAGGCCGTCGACGAGCGCCTCCAGAAGATGGTCACCGCCGCCAACGCCGAGCGCGCCACCGACCCGCGCTGGGCGAGGGAGACCGCCGCCGCGCAGGGCACACAGGCCGCGGCGCGCGCCGAACTGGCCCGCATCGAGGCACGGATCGCGCGGCTCTCCGCCACCGGCCGCAAGGGCGGCGACGAGGCCGAGGAGTCGCGCGTCTCGCTCGCCGACCCGCAGCGCCTCGCCGAGATCAAGCGGCTGCGGGCCGAGTGGAACGAGGCGTACTGGCGCTCCTTCGGCTGGTGGGAGCACAAGGTCGTCACCGGCTCCGAGCCGAAGCTGTACGACTGCTTCAACGAGGCCGACGGCATGGTCTCGGACATCTCCAGCGTCGTGTCCGACTTCATCGCGAGCGGCAAGCCGTACGGGGTGACGGACTCCGCCGAACTGGGCGCCGACGAGTTCAAGCGCCAGAACACGGCCGTCCGGGCCGCGGTGATCCTCTCCAACAGCGCCGCCGAGCTGGACGAGCTGCTGGCGGCCGTGGCCGACCCGGCCGCCGACCTGCTCGCCGGTGAGCGGAAGCTGCTCAAGCGGTACCTGCTGGGCCCCGACGAGCCCACCTCCATCGAGCAGTTCAACGCCGCCGTGCGCGCGCTGACCGCCAAGGCGGAGGCCCGCAACAACGGCGTGGCCCAGCGACTTGCGGGCCAGCGGATCGGAGAGCTCGACCAGGAGGCCGACGGGGCGGGCTCCGAGCCGGTGGGCGCCGCTCTCGACACGGTGGCGGAGAAGGGCGCCGAGGAGGCCACGGTGGCGCACTGAGCATCCGGCGCTGCCCGTCGGCGTAAAGCCCGACGTACACCCCGCGGCCCGTAAGTCCCTCGTACGAGGAGCACTTACGGGCCGCTGTGCGTGCCGTCACACCCGGGAAACGCTTTGGGGGCACCATGACGGGCGACCTTCGTCCGCTTACCGCCAGGTAGGGAATGCAGTGGGTGCCGATGACTGAAACCACCCCCGATGTCAGCGTGATCATTGGGGCTTACGAAGCGATGCCGTACCTGGTGAAGTGCCTCGAATCGGTCGAGGCGCAGACACTCGGCGCCGACCGGATCGAGATCGTCGCCGTCGACGACGGCTCGACCGACGGCACGGGGGAGTACCTGGAGGAGTTCGCCACCCGCTCCAAGGTCCCCACGCGCGTCGTCCGGCAGGCCAATTCCGGCGGCCCCGGCGGGCCGCGCAACACCGGACTCGCCCTCGCCCGCGGCCGCTTCGTCTTCTTCCTCGACGCCGACGACTACTTCGGCGAGGAAGCGCTGGAACGTCTCGTCGCCATGGCCGACAAGGCGGGTACGGACGTGGTGCTCGGCAGGACCGTCGGCGTCAACCGCAACGCAGCCAAGTCGATGTGGAAGGAGACGGTCGAACGCGCCGACATCTACCGCTCCAACGTCAAGTACACGCTCAGCGCCCAGAAACTCTTCCGCCGCGACCTGCTCGTCCAGCACGGCATGCGGTTCGACGAATCGCTGAGGACCGGCGAGGACGCCCTGTTCACGCTGGAGGCGTACCTGCGCGGCAGCGGCGTGTCGGTGGTCTCCGACTACACCTGCTACTACCTGGTGGGCCGCGAGGACGGCAAACACCTGACGAAGACCGGCGGTTACGCGCCCCGCTTCGACTCGGCCAAGGCCCTGATGGAACTCATCGCCGCGCACGTACCGGCGGGGGAGCACCGCGACCTGCTCATGCTGAGGCCGTTCACGGTCACCCTGCTCCCGCAGTTCGGCCCCGTCGTGCTCAGGCAGCCCCGCGACATCCTGCTGGCGAAGATGGAACTGGCCGCGCCGCTGATGGCCGCGTACTGGACGCCCGGCGTGGCGGAGCGCCTGAAGACCGAGGACCGGCTGCGCCTGACATGCGTGGCCATGAACCTGCCCGACGCGCTCATGGACGTGGTCGGCTTCCTCCAGGAGGGGAAGCAGCCCGAGCGGGTCCGTCGGCGGGGCCGCGGATACCTGGCGTACCCGCACTTCGGCGACGCGGCGGTGGGCATCCCGGACACCGCCTACGAAGTGCGCGGCGCGCCCGGCCCCTTGACCGTCGCTCGCCGCCGGGCCCGGCGGCTGGCGGGCCGGGCGCTGCGGCGGGTGCGCCGGATGCGGACAGGCGGCTGAGTCCGGCGGGCCGGCCGTCCGGAAGGATGTCCAGCCGCTGGAATACGCGCGCGCCGAATGCCGCTCCTGGCATAGATTTTCCCACGTGACAGTGGCAAGACAGTACGTAACGGAAGCCCGCAGGATCGTCGTCAAGGTCGGTTCCTCGTCCCTGACCACCGCCTCCGGCGGCCTCGACGCCGACCGCGTCGACGCGCTCGTCGACGTACTCGCCAAGGTCCGCAGCGGCGGGGAGAAGGAGATCGTCCTGGTCTCCTCCGGCGCCATCGCGGCCGGGCTCGCGCCGCTCGGCCTCGCCCGCCGCCCCAAGGACCTGGCCCGCCAGCAGGCCGCTGCCAGCGTGGGCCAGGGCCTCCTCGTCGCCCGCTACACCGCCTCCTTCGCCCGCTACGGCGTACGCGTCGGCCAGGTGCTCCTCACCACCGACGACACCAGCCGCCGCGCCCACTACCGCAACGCCTACCGGACCCTCGACCAGCTGCTCGCCATGGGCGCCCTGCCGGTCGTCAACGAGAACGACACGGTCGCCACGGACGAGATCCGGTTCGGCGACAACGACCGGCTCGCCGCCCTGGTGGCCCACCTGGTGCGGGCCGACCTGCTCGTCCTGCTCTCCGACGTGGACGGGCTGTACGACGGCGACCCGTCGAAGCCGGGCACCTCCCGCATCGCGGAGGTGCGCGGACCGGCGGACCTGGAGGGCGTCGAGATCGGCTCGGCCGGGAAGGCGGGCGTCGGCACCGGCGGCATGGTCACCAAGGTCGAGGCGGCCCGGATCGCCGCGGCCGCCGGCGTCCCCGTCGTGCTCACCTCGGCCAGCCGCGCCGCCGACGCCCTCGCGGGCCGCGACACCGGTACGTACTTCCGCCGCACCGGCCGCCGCTCCGCCGACCGGCTGCTGTGGCTGGCCCACGCCTCCACCCCGCAAGGCGCCCTGGTCCTGGACGACGGGGCGGTGCGGGCTGTCGTCGAGGGCAAGAAGTCGCTGCTCCCGGCGGGCATCGCGGCCGTCGAGGGAGAGTTCGGCGCCGGGGACCCCGTCGAGCTGCGCGACGCCTCCGGCCGGGCCGTCGCCAGGGGGCTGGTCACCTTCGACTCCAAGGAGATCCCCCAGCTCCTGGGCCGGTCCACCAGGGAGCTGGCGAAAGAGCTGGGCCCGGCCTACGAGCGGGAGGTCGTACACAGGGACGATCTCGTCGTCCTCCAGCCCTAGACCGGTCCCAGAACGGCTGAAAGTCCCGCCATCCGCCAGAGACCTTCACCAAAACCGCCCCATGTTCCGCGCAGGACTGGTCAACTTTGTCTCAGGGGTAAGCGGGGTGACAGCACCACGACGCACATACAGGAGGCCGCCGGTGAGACGAGCGCGCCCAGGGGCTCCGCCCCGCGGGACGGCCGAACGCGCCTTGACGAGTGTCGAGGCCGGGGCCGACTTCGATGAAGCCGTCGTGGACGACGGCGTCAGAGGCCGACAGGCGGGCAGCGGGCCGGAGCGGCACACCCCGGACCGCCCCGTGTCCAAGCTGTGGCACATCACCCTCAGCGTGTCCGGCCCCCAGGCCCCGCTGAAGGACGTCAGACGGGCCCTGGAGCAGCTCGCCCACGACCATCCGTTCCTGCTGACCAGCCGGTATGCCACCGATCACGCCGAGATCCGGTACTGGGAAGAGGCCCGCGACCTGCACGACGCCGCCGCCGTCGCGCTGCGGCTGTGGGGCGAGCACCGGCAGAGCGCCGGGCTGCCGCCGTGGGAGATCGTCGGCCTGGAGGTCATCGACCGCGAGACGTACCACCTGCGGATCGCGGAGGGATACGGCCCGCCGCCCGCCGCCCCCGTGGGCGTCCACCCGTACTGATACCGCTTCGCCGTCGTCTCGAAGAGCGGGATATGTGATGGATGCCCGTCGGGAGCGCATTACGCTGCGAGTATGACCTCGTCGCATTCCCCCGCCTCCTCCCCCTCGCCGTCCGTCACGCCGTACGACGACATGACCCCCGTCGCCCGCGCCGCCTACCGGGCGCGCGCCGCCGCCGACGAAATCGCGCCACTCCCGCGCGCGGCCAAGGACGACGCGCTGCTGGCGATCGCGGACGCACTGGAGGTCCGTGCGAACGAGATCGTCGAGGCCAACGCCGAGGACGTCACCCGTGCCAGGGAGGCCGGCACCAGCGAGTCGATCATCGACCGGCTGAAGCTCACCCCCGAGCGGGTGCGCGCCATCGCCGCCGACGTACGGGACGTGGCCGCGCTGCCCGACCCGGTCGGCGAGGTCGTCCGCGGCTCCACCCTCCCCAACGGCATCGACCTCCGGCAGGTCCGCGTCCCGCTCGGCGTCGTCGGGATCATCTACGAGGCCCGGCCCAACGTCACGGTCGACGCCGCCGCCCTGTGCCTGAAGTCCGGCAACGCGGTGTTGCTGCGGGGCTCCTCCTCCGCGTACTCCTCGAACTCCGCCCTCGTGCGCGTCCTGCGGGACGCGGTCGGCGGCGCGGGCCTGCCGGCCGACGCGGTACAGCTGGTGCCCGGCGAGTCCCGCGACTCTGTGCGCGAGCTGATGCGCGCCCGCGGCCTGGTCGACGTCCTGATCCCGCGCGGCGGCGCCTCCCTGATCCGTACGGTCGTCGAGGAATCCACCGTCCCGGTCATCGAGACCGGCACCGGCAACTGCCACGTGTACGTCGACGCCCAGGCCGACCTGGACATGGCCGTCGACATCCTGATCAACTCCAAGGCGCAGCGGCCCAGCGTCTGCAACGCGGCCGAGACGCTCCTCGTCCACCAGGACATCGCCGACACCTTCCTGCCGCGGGCCCTGGACGCCCTCGCCGAGGCGGGCGTCACCGTCCACGGCGACGAGCGGGTGCGGTCGCACGCGGGTGGTTCCAAGGCCACCGTCGTGGCGGCCACCGCCGAGGACTGGGAGACCGAGTACCTCTCGTACGACATCGCCGCCGCCGTCGTCGACTCGCTGGACGCCGCCGTCGCGCACATCCGGCTGTGGACCTCCGGCCACACCGAGGCGATCGTCACCACCTCCCAGGCGGCCGCCCGCCGCTTCACCCAGCTGGTGGACTCCACGACGGTCGCGGTCAATGCGTCCACCCGCTTCACGGACGGCGGCCAGTTCGGCTTCGGCGCCGAGATCGGCATCTCGACGCAGAAGCTGCACGCCCGCGGCCCGATGGGGCTGCCGGAGCTGACGTCGACGAAGTACATCGTCACGGGCGACGGCCACACCCGGTAGGCGCCGTCCGACGGTGTTGCCCTGGGCCGGGGGCTCGGTGGTTGCTGTGGGGGGGTGGGTCCTTGCGGGGGTGGCCTGAGGGGCTGGTCTCGTGGGTGGCGGCCGGTAGGCGCCGTCCGACGGTGTTGCCCTGGGCCGGGGGCTCGGTGGTTGCTGTGGGTGGTGGGTCCTTGCGGGGGTGGCCTGATGCATGCCGCCCAGCGGGGGAGCCGGCCGGGGGTGGGCCTGAGGGGCGCCGCCGCCGGTCGGGGTGGCGGGGGGAGAGTTCGTACTCTCCCTGCCGAAAACCACCTCCCAGGTCTACTCTGGATGCGTGCCGGACGACGTGGGGGGCAAGCCGTTCCCGGACGGCTGGGAGCCCGACGACGACCGCGGGGACGCCGACGAGGACTTCGCCCCCGTGGTGTTCGACGAGGACTTCGTACGGGCCGCCCCGATCCATGAACCCACCGCCGCCGAGCGGCTGTTGGCCGCCGCCCAGGCCCGCGCCGACGCCGAGGCGGCGCGATCCGGGGCGGGCGGTGCCCCGGCCGACGACGAGCCGTACGAGGGCGGGCACGGGCCCGGGGGCCACACCCACGGGGACGCCGACGGGTACGGTCCCGCCGACGGCGCCGGCCCCTACGGGGCGCACGGCGGCGCCCTGCGCCCGTACCGGCCCAGCTCCCGCTGGCACCGGCCGGTCGCCTGGATCCTCGCGGTGGTGATGGGCGTCGGCATGGTCGCCCTGGCCTTCACGGCCGTTTACCGGGGCGGCTCCGGCGGCCGCGGCGGGCAGGTACCGACACCGGCGACCAGCGGCATCGACACCCCACCTCCGACGCCGGTGCAGACCGCTCCCTCCGCCTCCGCCGAGTACAGCGCACCGCCCGTGCCGGCGGCGCCGAGAACGCCCTGAGCACAGCCGCACGTTGTCGCGTACCAGCGCGTTTACCGGGGCCTCGACAGACCTACCCTGAAGGTATGGCAGGGCGTGGCGACCCGCCTGAGGGGACGCCCGAGGGGCTCCCCGGCGGTGGTGAGGACGAGTACCGATCCGTCGTCTTCGACGAGTCGTTCGTCCGCGCTGCCCGCCTCCAGGAATACTCCGCGCAGGAACGCATGGGCGAGCACGCCCAAGCGGTGCGGAGCCGCCCCGAGTGGGGGAGCCCCTCGCCCGGCTCACGCCCCCGGCACGGCGCGCTGGTACTCGTGCTGGTGGTCGCGGTGGTTTTCGCCGCCGTCGTCTACCTCAGCGCCCGGAACACCTACCAGCCGCTGATCGACCGGCGCGCCGAGCCGCTGCGGATCACGGTGGTCCCGCTGGCCCCACGGGGCACGGTCCCGGGCGGAGATCCCGCCACCCTGTACGCCCACAGCCCCGCCGCCCAGTTCCGCTCGGGCGCCGCCGGCATCACCCTCCCGGCCGCCAAGCGCACCGCCCACTTCTCCGAGAGCCAGGTGGTGACCGCGCTGAGTACCGTGAAGGACTACCTGGTGCAGTCCTCGCTGGACCCGGACGTCCTGACCGGGGAAGCCGTCCGGCAGGTGCGGCTGCTGCTCGACCCCGACCAGCTGGGGCAGTTCGACCGCAGCGTCGAGTCCCCGGCCGATGACGGGTGGCACGCCGCGACCGGCTGGCTGGTGCGCTTCGACACGGCCGAGGTGGCTCTGGCGGACACCACCGCGCGCGTACGGGGCACGATGCGGGTGGCCGAGGTGGAGCCCGACCTCCTGGAGGTCACCTCGGACCACACGCTCGTCTACGCGGTGCGCCCGGCGGGCACGGGCGCCGATGCCGACGCGTCACTGTTCACCGTCCGCCGTGAGCTGGCCTTCCGTTTCGACCGCGAGGACCTGCGGATGCACCGGGCGGAGCTGCTGACGAGCCGCGTGCAGGCCGGCCCCCAGTCCTGCTCGGCCGACCCGGCGGGCTCCCTGCACCCGGTGCTCGCCGGGCACCGGTCCGCCCCGGCAGGCCCCGCCCTCACCGACCCGTACGCCATCGGCACCCGCACCACCGCCCTCTGCGGCGCCCTCTCTCCCGCTGCCCAGCCGTCGCCCCCGGGCCGCTGACGCCCATGCGCAGAGGCCGCCGGGCCCGGGAGCCGGTGCGCCGCCGCGCAGGAGGGCGGCCCGCGGTGTGCCCCTGAGGCCGCCCCTGCCGAGGGAGGGCCGGAGGTCCGCATGCGGCCGCCCCACCCGGGCTCGGGCCGGGCGGGACCGCCCGGGGCGGCCCGGGTCAGTCCGTGCCGTGGCCGTTGTTCTCCGCCCGGCCCGGGCCGCCGGGGCCGCCCGTGAACTTGTCGCGGAGCTTGCCGCCGAGGTCGCCCGCGCCGCCGGCTATGTCGCCGACCAGCTTCATCAGCGGGTCCTTGCTGCTGCGCACCGACTCGGCGTAGTGCGATGCGGACTCGCGGAAGGAGTCCGTGACCGAGGTGTCCTTGTCCTCCGTGCGGCGCGGGTAGTGGCCGTCCATGATCCGCTGGTGGTCGCGGCTCTCGGCCCACTTCTTCAGCTCGGCGGCCCGCACGGTGGTGAACGGGTGCGAGCGCGGCAGTACGTTCAGGATCTTGAGCACCGAGTCACGCAGGTCGCCGCCCGCCTCGTACTCCTCCGCCTGCTCGAGGAACGCGTCCACGTTCATCTCGTGCAGGTGGTTGCCGCCCGCGATCTTCATCAGCCCGCGCATCGACGCCTTCAGGTCCTGGCCCACCAGGAGCCCTGCCCGGTCCGCGGACAGCTCGGACTTGCGGAACCACTCGCGCAGCGCCGTCACGATCGCCATGATCGCGACGTTGCCGAGCGGGATCCAGGCCACCTTCATCGCCAGGTTGGTGAGGAACAGCAGCACCGTGCGGTACACGGCGTGGCCCGACAGCGCGTGCCCCACCTCGTGCCCGACGACCGCCCGCATCTCCTCCTCGTCCAGCAGCTCCACGAGCCCGGTCGTGACGACGATGATCGGCTCGTCCAGACCGATGCACATGGCGTTGGGCTTCGGGTCCTGCGTGACGTACATCGCCGGGACCTTCTCCAGGTCCAGGATGTAACAGGCGTCCCGGAGCATGGTGTTGAGGTGGGCGAACTGCGCGTCGCTCACCCGCACCGAGTCGGACAGGAAGAGCAGCCGAAGGCTCCGCTCCGGCAGCAGCCCGCTCAGCGCCTTGAAGACGGTGTCGAAGCCGCTGAGCCTGCGCAGGGCGACGAGCGCGGAGCGGTCCGCCGGGTGTTCGTACGCCCGGGACGAAATGCCCGGGAACCGCCTGCGCTGCCTGCTCGGCACGTTCTCGTGACTGCTGTCGGTCATGGAATGCCCCCTCTTTCGTACGAGACCTGGCCTCGTCCCCCTGACGGCCCCCAGCGTAGGCGCTGGAGCCACGGCGTGACCGGGCCTGTGGACAACCGCGGGAACGCCGGTCGTCCGGCCGCCGGGGCCGTCCCGCTCGCCCGGTTCCCGCTCCGCGTCCACCGCAATACCGACGACAACGACTGAGTCGGCGTGAGCGTGCCCGGACGGCCCGCATACGATGTGCGCGAAGTCTCCGCTCCGACTCCGATGGATAGGTCCTGCCGAAGATGAGCCTCCCCACCACCGCCGCCAGCCTCGTCACGCTCGCCCAGGGCGGCGAGCACGGTGGCAACCACGCCAGCCTCAACCCGTACATCACCGGTGGCGGCGCCCTCGTCGTGCTGCTCCTGCTGCTGTGGATCACCACGCGCTTCAACCGCGACCGCTGAGCCCCGAGGCGTGAGCCCGCGACCGCCGGGACCGCCCGCGGCGCCGTGCCAGTAGGCTCTGCACGCATGGGAGACCAGCAAGTGCCTACCGGTTCCGGCAAACGCCGACTTGGCGTGATGGGCGGGACGTTCGACCCGATCCACCACGGACACCTGGTGGCCGCCAGCGAGGTGGCCGCCCTGTTCCGCCTGGACGAGGTGGTGTTCGTACCGACCGGGCAGCCGTGGCAGAAGAGCCACAAGAATGTCTCCCCGGCGGAGGACCGTTACCTGATGACGGTCATCGCCACGGCGTCCAACCCGCAGTTCTCGGTCAGTCGCATCGACATCGACCGCGGCGGACCGACGTACACCATCGACACGCTGCGGGACCTGCGTGACCTCAACAAGGACACGGATCTGTTCTTCATCACCGGAGCGGACGCGCTGTCCCAGATCATGCCGGGCTGGCGCAACGCCGAGGAGCTCTTCTCGCTCGCCCACTTCATCGGGGTGACCCGCCCGGGTCACGACCTGTCGGACGACGGGCTGCCCGAGGGCGGGGTCTCCCTGGTCGAGGTGCCGGCGCTGGCCATCTCCTCCTCGGACTGCCGGGCGCGGGTCGCCGCGGGCGATCCCGTCTGGTATCTGGTGCCGGACGGTGTGGTGCGCTACATCGACAAGCGCCAGTTGTACCGGGGCGAATGAGCCACGGAGAGGGGCACCGGTGAACGACCAGCAGAACCCGTACGACCCGTACTACCCGCCGCAGCCGCAGATCGTCGGCTACGACGCGTACGGGCAGCCGGTGTACCAGCAGGCTCAGCAGCACCCGCAAGAGCCTCACCAGTCCCAGCAGTACGACCCGTACGCGCAGCCCCAGCAGTCCTACGGCTACGACCAGTACGCCCAGCACCCGCCCCAGCAGCACTACGACCCGTCGTACACGCAGCAGGGGTACGGGTACGAGGGCTACGCCGCCGGGTACGGGACCGCCCCTCAGCAGCCGGCACCGCAGCCCGAGGTCCCGCCCGCGCCTCCCATCGGAGTGCCCGAGCAGCGCCGCCCCGCGCCCGCACCGGAACCCGAGCGGGGAAACGAGCGGGAACCCGAGCGCGAGTACCGCACCGAGCAGTTCTCCTTCGTCGAGGATCCCGACGAGGACTCCGAAGACGTCATCGACTGGCTCAAGTTCACCGAGAGCCGCTCCGAGCGCCGCGAGGAGGCCAAGCGACGCGGCCGCAACCGGGTCGTGGCGCTCGTCGTCGTCCTGGCCGTCGCCCTCATCGGCGGCGTCGGCTACCTGTGGTCCGCCGGCAAGATCCCCGGCCTGTCCGACCAGGAGACCGAGCAGGGCGGCACCGCGAGCGGCCCCCAGAAGCGGGACGTCATCGTCCTGCACCTGCACAACACCAAGAACAAAGAGACCTCGACGGCACTGCTGGTCGACAACGCCACGACCAAACAGGGCACCACCGTCCTGCTGCCGAACTCCCTCTCCGTCGCCAATGACGACGGCACCACCACCACGCTCGCCAAGTCCGTCGACGACGACGGTTCCACCGGCACCCGCGAGGCCCTCGGTTCCCTGCTCGGCACCAGGATCACCGGAACGTGGCGGCTCGACACCCCGTACCTGGAGAACCTGGTCGAGCTGGTCGGCGGCATCGAGATCAGCACGGACGCCGAAGTGCCCGGGGCGAAGAAGGGTGACGCGCCCCTGGTGCCCAAGGGCGGGAACCAGACCCTGAACGGCCGCATGGCCGTGGCGTACGCCACCCACCGCGGTTCCGGCGAGGCGGAGGCCAAGCAGCTGGAGCGGTTCGGCCAGGTCATCCATGGCGTCCTGCGGAAGATGTCCGACGACCCGGAGTCGGCGACGGTCACGGTCCGGACGCTGGCCCAGATCCTCGACCCGTCACTGCCCGAAAAGGACCTGGGCGCCTCCCTCGCCAAGCTCGCCGAGCACGCCAAGATCGGCGACTACAAGACGGCGCTGCTGCCCGTACAGGAGGACGGCACGCTCAGTGAGCAGGCCACGGGAAGTGTGGTGAAGGACATCCTGGGCGGTTCGGTCAGCGCACCGGAGCAGGGCGCGGCCGTACGGGTCGGCGTCAGGAACGCCTCCGGCGACGAGGACGCCACCGAGGCCGCACGGATCGTGCTGGTCAACGGCGGGTATGCGGTCGTCGACGGCGGCAAGGCCGACACGGAGTCGTCGTCGCAGGTCATCTATGGTGACGCGGCGCAGAAGGCGAAGGCCGAGGAGGTCGCCAAGACCCTGGGTCTGCCCGCCGGCGCCGTCCAGAAGGGCACGGCCGCGGCCAACGCGGACGTCACGGTCGTCCTGGGCCAGGATTACGAGGTCGAGCGGGGGGCCGACGGCGGGGCCCGGTAATGGCTTGCCGGGCTGTCGGCGGTACGTGAGACCCTGGGAGTGTTCTGGACCGCCGACGAAAGCTTGCATGTGACCGCCACTGACCGCTCCATCGAGCTCGTGACCGCCGCCGCCCAGGCGGCTGCCGACCGGCTCGCGCACGACATCATCGCCTACGACGTCAGCGACGTGCTGTCGATCACCGACGCCTTCCTGCTCGCCTCCGCCCCCAACGACCGCCAGGTCAAGTCGATCGTGGACGAGATCGAGGAGCGGCTGAACAAGGACCTCGGCGCCAAGCCGGTCCGCCGCGAGGGCGACCGCGACGCCCGCTGGATCCTGCTGGACTACGTCGACATCGTGGTCCACGTCCAGCACAGCGAGGAGCGGGTCTTCTACGCCCTGGAGCGGCTGTGGAAGGACTGCCCCGAGCTGCCCCTGCCCGAGGACGCCCTGAAGACCCGCGGCAAGGCGGAGGAGCACGCCCGGCTCAGCGGCGCCGACGGCTCGGACGGTGAGCTGAGCTGAACGGCACCAAGGGCGGCAGGGGCCGCCGGATCGTCCTCTGGCGGCACGGCCAGACGTCGTGGAATCTGGAGCGCCGTTTCCAGGGCTCCACGGACATCGAGCTGACCGACACGGGCATCGCCCAGGCGCGCCGGGCCGCGCGGCTGCTCGCGGCGCTGAAGCCGGACGCGATCATCGCCTCCGACCTGAAGCGCGCGTCGGCCACGGCCGCCGAGCTGGCCGCGATCACCGGCCACCAGGTCAACCACGACTCCGCGCTGCGTGAAACGTACGCGGGCGAGTGGCAGGGCCTGACCCACCAGGAGATCCTCGAGCGGTACGGCGAGCAGTACGCGGCGTGGAAGCGCGGTGAGCCGGTGCGGCGCGGAGGCGGCGAGCTGGAGACGGAGGTGGCCGACCGGGCCGCCCCCGTGGTGCTGGAAAACGCCGAGAAACTCCCGGACGACGGCACGCTCGTCGTGGTCAGCCACGGCGGCACCATCCGCACCACCATCGGCCGGCTCCTCGGCCTGGAGTCCCGCCACTGGGAGGGCCTTGGCGGGCTCTCGAACTGCTGCTGGTCGGTGCTGGGCGAGGGCGCGCGCGGCTGGCGGCTGCTGGAACACAACGCCGGAACGCTCCCCGAACCGGTCCTCGGCGACGACGACTGACCCGGATTTCACTTTCCGGCAGGTCACAGGCTAAAGTTCTTCTTGTTCGCAGCGCGGAGCGCGAAGAACACGAGGGGCTATAGCTCAGTTGGTAGAGCGCCTGCATGGCATGCAGGAGGTCAGGAGTTCAATTCTCCTTAGCTCCACAGTCACCGGATCCCGTCCCCACCAGGGGGCGGGATTCGTGTTTCCCGGTCCTTCTTGTTGACCGACTTGGCCGACTCGCCGGCCCGGGCGAGGCAGGGCCGGGCCCGTCGGGTGCGGTCGCGGCTGATCGGTGCCGCGACGTTTGGCACACTCTTCCTCAAGCTGTCCGAGCGCCCCGAGTGCGCATGCATCGGCCGGTGCGCTGTGGGTATGTGCCCTGGCGTTGGCCGCCGCGTCGATCGTGCGGGCGTCGGCGGGGCTGGTGCGCCGACCCCGCTGACCCTCGTGCCGTGCCATGGCAGAATCGGACGGCCGGAGGGGGACGACGGTCCGGACGGGAGGGAGTGCGCGATGGCGGCCAGCGGTTTCGAGGAGGCTTCCGACCCGCTCACCGCGGCGCGGCCGCACCCCGGACTCAGCTGTCCCTCGTGCGGTTCGGCCCACGTCGCCCAAGTGCTCGGTGACAATGGCGGAGTGTCCTATGTGTGCACGTCCTGCGGCCACAGCTGGAGCTGATTGATGGGTGCGCACAGGCGGAAATGCGACTGGTGCGGCAGTGGTACGCCGATCGTCCGGGACATGGACCCGGTCAACCCCGAGTACCAGTACTGGTGCGAGGAGTGCGCCCGGGCCCTGATCATAAAAGGCGACCCCATCGAGACCTACCGTGAGCTCGAAGGGGAGCCCATCTACGGGCGCCTGCTCGACGAGCACTGCACCCTCAAGCGGTTCTACTCGTTCGCCACTGCCTGACCCGCCCGCCGGTGCCTGACCCCGAACGCGGCCAACAGGCTCAGACCGACCAGTGTGTAGAGCCCGGACAGCAGCATCTGCCAGCCGTTCTGGTCGAGTTCGAGACGGACCGGGGCGGGCGCGTGCGGCACCCACCACAGGGCGAACGACGCGAACACCAGAGCCGCTGCGGCGGTCCAGGCCGGCCGTACCCGGGTCGCCAGCAGTATCAGCATGGGCACGCACCACACCCAGTGGTGCGACCAGGAGATCGGGCTCACCAGCAGGGCCGTCGTCGCGCACGCCACCACGGCCACCGGCCGGTCGTCGCGCAGCGCCGCCAACACCGCCACCGTGATTCCCGCCACGCCCACGACAACGGCCGCGAGCAGCCACCACACCCCCGGATCGGTGGTGTGCAGCAGCCGGGCCAGCACGCCGTTCAGCGACTGGTTCGCGGTCTCCTCCTTGCGCCCGACCCGACTGGTCTCGAAGATCATCTCGGTCCAGAAGCGGCGTGAGTCGTACGGCAGGACGACGGCGGACGCCACGGTCACGCCCAGGAACACCCCGGTGGCCGTCGCCGCCTGCCGCAGCCACGGGTGCCACCCCCGCCGCCAGCCGCCCGCACGCGCGCGTGCCACCCCCACGACCAGCAGCAGGACGACGAACAGCCCCGGCGTCAGCTTCACCGCCGT
The DNA here is from genome assembly GCF_040300825.1 of Streptomyces sp. NPDC000229. Classification (NCBI taxonomy): domain Bacteria; kingdom Bacillati; phylum Actinomycetota; class Actinomycetes; order Kitasatosporales; family Streptomycetaceae; genus Streptomyces; species Streptomyces sp. NPDC000229. Next base: position 779 of record NZ_JBEPEL010000108.1, on the reverse strand, counting down.
GGCCAGGCCGATGCCCACCCCGGCCCACCGGTTGTTCTCCCGCCGCGTCAGGTCCCACAGCACCGCCACCGCGATCAGCAGGTTGATCTGCCCGTACCGCAGCGTCGTCCACACCGGCTCGCACCAGACGAGGACCGCGGCCACCCACAGTGCCGTGCCCGGCCGGTCCCGGCCGACCAGGCGCAGCGACAGATGCACCAACGCCAGCAACAGGAGCAGGTTCCCGGCGGTGGCCAGGGTGCGCATCTCGGGGACGCCGAGCAGCGTCAGCGGCGTGAACAGCAGCGCGGCGAACGGCGGGTACGTCGTCGGCAGGTTCGCCGATGTGGCGCGCATCGCATACAGGTCGCCACCGGCCAGGACGGTCTCGCCCTCCGCGCGGTAGACGGAGAGGTCCAGCATGGTGACATTGGCGGCGCGCTGCGCCATCCAGAAGGCCACGAAGGACAGCAAACAGGCCATTGCGGCGGCGGCGACGGGCAGCTCCCGTAGGCGCGCCCGGAGGGTCAGGGTCACGGTCACGAAGGGCGACGCTACCGGCCAGAGCCCTACCGACCGTAAACGATTTGGTGAACCACCGGGGGGACCGTGTAATGTTCTCTGTGTCGCCGCGAGGGAGACCCCGCGAAGGAAACCCGCAAGGGGGACCCGTCCAGGAGGAGACTCCAGGAGGGCGGCACACCGCAAGGGGCTATAGCTCAGTTGGTAGAGCGCCTGCATGGCATGCAGGAGGTCAGGAGTTCAATTCTCCTTAGCTCCACAGAACGTGGAAGGCGGGC